>DAINOB010000107.1:0-7516 GCA_036735585.1 Cytophagales bacterium
AGTATGACTAAAAATATCCTAGAAATAGAAGGCCTGACCAAGCGATACCGAGGCAGGCCTGCGATTGATCAACTTCATCTGCAAGTAGAGCGTGGAAGCATTTGGGGCATTGTAGGGCCCAATGGCAGTGGCAAAACTACACTCTTCAGCATCCTTGCCGGCCTTAGAAAGCAAGATGAAGGCAATTTCAAATTTGAATATCAATCTAACAATAGCGACACACCTCTGCTAGGAGTTGTATTGGATGAGGGCTGTTTTTATCATGACTTTAGCGCAAGGAAAAATTTATTGATTTCTGCGGCTATTAAGGGCGTGAACGTTGAAAGAGTAGATCACTTACTCAAGCAATGGGAGCTCCATAACACAGGAAACAAACCATTCAGCCAATTTAGCTATGGCATGCGCAAAAGATTGGAGATAGCAGACGCCCTGCTTACTGATCCTGAAATCATAATCATGGATGAACCCATCAACGGACTTGATCCTGAAGGTATTCGATATGTAAGAGAATTGATTGGGCGGCTACAAGATGAAGGTAAAACCTTGTTGGTATCTGGGCACTACCTCCAAGAGTTAGAAAAAGTATGTACACACTTTTTGGTTTTACGAGAGGGCAAGACTGTTTTCTCAGGAACAAAGTCAGACTTATCGCTGAAGCATGGTCAGCTAGAAAACCTTTTTGATTCCAGATTATGAAGCGATTAATTCTCCTAAGCCGTATTGAGTGGATTAAATTCCAAAGACCCGCCACCCTTTTTTGGTTGCTCGGCCTACTGGTAGTTTTGATGGGTTTATCGTTTTTCAGTGCAGGGCCAGCAGTAACGGGCAATGAAGCAGATTCAGCTCATTTGATTCTGGAATCCTTGGTAAGCAATGGATTTTCTCTAGGTGGAATGTTCGTTGCCATTTGGGTGATTCTTTCTCAAGGCAAAGAATACAGTCACAATACCATTCGAAAAAGGTTAATCAATGGATACAGTAGGGAAGAACTCTTAGAAAGTGCCTTGATTCAAATCTTGATGTTGATTCTCGCCACTTTGATCATACTTGTTGTGGCCTACATCTTTTTGCTGGCATTGTTGGGAGCCTCTCCATTTCAAAAAGAAGTATACATGCGTTGGCACCTTTTGGCCTTTATCATTCCTTACTTATTGCTCAGCGCTTCGGAGGCATTACTTGTTGTAACATTGGTGAAAAAGACTGGCATATCCATTTTGATATTGCTTGGCTGGAAAGTAGTGGAGCAAGTGATTTTTTTGATCAATCAGTATATGACCTTCACCTATGAATGGCCAGAAATAGTGAGTTATGTTCTTCCTGGATTGATTAGACAATCTATCAAAATTAGTCCAGACCAAATGCTTGAATGGCAAGGAATGATAGGGTATATGTCCATCATTATACTGCTTTTTTCGGCTTCATATTTCAAACTCAAACGCTCAGACTATTAAGACCTGCTTATGCAAAGGATGATTCTATTTATTGGACTGGTGTTGGGTTTGGCAAGTGCAATAGTATACTTAGCTGCTAGCAATGCTGTGAAAATGCAAGACAACCTAGAGGAAGGAATCAGTCTTGAAGGACAAACAGAGTTGATACAAGAAATAAAGGAACGTGTACCGTATCAGTTGCAATCTGAACTCGATTTTGAAGGGAAAGCACTGGTAGTAAATCTATGGGCTACATGGTGTGGTCCGTGTAGAAAAGAAATACCCGAACTCAATAGCATTGTAGCACAGGCAAATTCCGACAAGGTACTGTTTTTAGCCTATTCTGATGAAGACCAACAGGTGTATAATAGTTTGCTGGAGTCCAATCCACGCATAAAATTTGACTACACACTCGTGTTTGATCATCTTCCTTTGGGGGACTACCTCAAATCTTTGGATCGTCAGAATAGAGGGGAAAGCATACCTGTTCATTATCTAATCAGGCCAAATGGAAGCTTGGCTCATGTCTTAGTAGGAAACAAAACCTCACACCTGCGGAAGATAGAATCCTTTGTAAAGGAATACAATTGAATTTACCTTTTTCGATCGATTTTCTTTGATGTTTAGGAAGTGTAGAGGTAGCTTTGTAAACTAAACCAGCTATGAAAGACACAAGAAAAGAATTGATTGAGCTCGGTGAGCGCTATCTTCTATTGAATGGATTAGATGGATTCTCATTCCACGACCTTGCCAGAGATGTAGGCATTAAAAGTGCCGGTGTCCATTATCATTTCCCAACAAAAAATGACTTGTCAATTGCGCTTATTCAGCACCATAGTCAAATCCTCAAGCAGCTGATTGATAAAAACAAGGAACAAAAAGAAGAAGATATGCTTAGAGGACTTTTGGATTTGTATTCTGACCTTCAGAATGATCAATACACCTGTATCCAAATAGCTTTTTTGCATGAATGGAATGATCTAGGAATTGAAGTTCAAAAAGAATTAAAAAAGTACAACAAAGAGCTTATCAATTATTTAACAGAGATTTTGCAGGCGGGCCTTTCTAAAGGTCAATTTACATTTAGAGAAACTGCTCGAACTCAAGCACTCATGATCATGAGCAACTTGACCTCTGCCTTACTTTTTGCAAGAATGTTAGGGAAGGAAGATTTTTGGACTTTAAGAAACGCCATTCTTCGAAGTGTGAGATCCTGATTGTTCTTTTTTAGCTACAAAAGCGATATTTCTTTTCAATCCGTGAATGCCTGTTCGTTTTACAGCACTTCCTTCAAATAGTACATTAAACACTTCTTCAGTTAACTCAAGCCAATCTTTGTCATGCATCCCTTGAAGCAAGGCAGAAGGTTCAAACTTGGGTTCCTGATGGGCAACTGAAAAACGATTCCAAGGGCAGACATCCTGGCAAATATCACAGCCAAAAATCCATCCTTCCATTTGTGTGCGAAATTGCTCAGGGAGCTCTTCTTTCCTTTCTATGGTCAGATAGCTGATGCACTTAGAGGCATCAATTTTATACGGTTCCACCAGTGCTTGCGTAGGGCAGGCATCTAGGCAGCGGGTACAGCTTCCACAATGATCTTTCACCGGACCATCAGGCTCTAACTCCACATCACTGATAATCTCTGCCAAGAAAAAAAAGCTGCCAGTATTTTTGTTGAGCAGGTTGGTGTGTTTGCCTTGCCATCCTACACCTGCACGGGCTGCCCATGTTTTCTCAAGCACAGGAGCTGAGTCCACAAATACTCTTGCCTGTATATCGCCAACTTCATCCTTGATGTGTATTAGCAATTGTTTCAGTCTCTTCCGAACTACTTTATGATAATCCTTTCCCTGTGCATACTTGCTGATTTTCAAGGCTTTGCTAATATTAGGGTCTGTGGGTGGAAAGTAGTTGTATGCCAATGAAATCACGGTTTTTGCCCCTGGGACCAACCGCTTCGGATCTATTCTCAAGTCAAAGTGATTGGCCATATACTGCATACTGCCATGATGGTGTTGATTGAGCCACTGTTCAAGCTGTTTGGCTTCTTCATCTAGCGCGGTGACCTTGGCTATGCCACAATGCTGAAACCCTAGTTTTTGAGCCTCCAGTTTGATGGATCGAGTAAGATTAGCCCGCGAAAAAGGGTTCATACTAGGATCAAGTTTCGAATAAGGACCCCCATGTGCCAGGAGGCACAATGCCCACATGCTTATATGCTTTCTCTGTAGCCTGTCTTCCGCGTGCGGTTCTCTTGATAAATCCTTCTTTAATTAAAAATGGCTCATACACCTCTTCTATGGTTTCAGACTCCTCGCCTACTGCAGTGGCGATGGTTGATAAACCTACAGGTCCTCCTTTAAATTTATCCACGATGGTATTAAGAATTCGAAGATCCATTTCATCCAGTCCATACTCATCTACATCAAGGGCGCTCAGGGCCATTTTTGCAATTGCGAGTGTTATTTGGCCCTTTCCCTTTACTTCCGCAAAGTCTCTTGTCCTGCGAAGAAGCATGTTGGCAATACGAGGAGTGCCTCTACTTCTTCTTGATATTTCATAGGCAGCATCTTGTTCAAGAGGTGTTTGCAGGATGGCAGCCGACCTTCTTATAATTTTGGTGAGCAATTCCGTATCGTAGTATTCCAATCTGGAATTGATTCCAAATCGTGCTCGGAGGGGAGAAGTAAGCAATCCTGAGCGTGTGGTGGCACCAATTAAGGTGAAAGGATTGAGAGCCAATTGTATAGAGCGTGCATTTGGACCTGAATCGAGCATTATGTCTATTCGGTAATCTTCCATAGCAGAATAGAGATATTCCTCTATCACAGGATTCAACCGATGTATCTCGTCAATAAAAAGCACATCCATAGGCTCTAAATTGGTAAGGAGCCCTGCCAAATCCCCCGGTTTATCCAGTACTGGTCCAGATGTGATTTTAATTCTGGATCCCAGTTCATTGGCAATGATATGACTCAAGGTAGTTTTTCCCAATCCAGGAGGGCCATGAAGGAGCACATGATCTAGAGGCTCGCCACGCTTGCGAGCTGCATGTACAAAAACTCTAAGGTTCTCTACGATTTTGCCCTGCCCTGTAAAATCCTCAAAGCTCAGTGGTCGTAGTGCCTTGTCAAATTCTTTTTCCTCATCGTTGAGGTGTTCTTCATCACCACTGAGATAGTCTTCTCTCATTCCTTAATTTTTCAGAATTCAATTTTCTTCTACGCAAAATAACGCATTATCTCACCTAAAAAAACTCTATACTCCATCAGACGACTGAAGTTATTGGGTGATGTAGTATATGTAGTCCAATCTTGGAGGATTTGTGAGTCCTACTTGCCTGCCCATGGTGATCAATTGTCCCCTGTGGTAGGTAGCATGATTAAATACATGCAGAAGAATATCTTCCAATGGAACGTCTTTTTTACCTACAACACGCTTGGATTGTAAACCTACCGAATTCAAGGAGTTGACAAGTTTTGCCAAGTTTGATGAGGTAGTTTGCCAGCCTTTTAGCAAATCCGTGGAAGAAATTAATGAATCAGGATGAATGGCAGATTGCCAAGATTCATTCTTTACGCTTTGCATCCATCCTACTTCGGCATTCCAAAGATGCACTACAGTTTTGTAGAGGGTATTGAAACTAGACTCAATAGTTTTATGCATCTGGCTGTCAGAAGCTTGCATAAGCCATGAGGTCATCTGTTCATTTGCCCATTCATTGTATTGTGCATAGCGGGCGCTCATTTGAGATTGCTCTACTGAATTTTGTGCCATTGAGGATCTTGGAGTAAGCATCAGGATCAAAGCGAAAGCAATTAGGATAGTATTTATTTTCATTTCAATGTTTTTCTAAGCCTATAGAATTTGACGGGAATAAAAACCTACAAAGTATTGAATTAGTTTTGCACATAATTAAACATCCAATTTAAATACTGATGCAATTCCTCAAAAAAAGCTGGCCTGCTTTAATCCTTATAGCGCTGATTGTGGGCTATGTAGTCATGACCATTCAGCAAAAAAAAGAAATAGTATTTGGAGGCGAAACCCAAGGCACGACCTACTCTGTAAAGTATCTTTCTGACAAAAATGAAAACTTTTCCTCCTCGGTTGATTCTCTTCTGATTGCTTTCAGTAAATGCCTATCCACGTACGACCCAAATTCAGAAATCTCAAAATTCAATCAAGGGGTGTGCATTAAATTCGATGCTCCATACTTCTATCCCCTTCTAGAAAAAAGTAAAATACTATTTGATCTTAGCAATGGCGCTTTTGATCCTACCCTGATGCCCGTGATTCAACTTTGGTCAAAAGCTAAAAAAGAAGGGTCTATTCCAGATAGTAGTCTTGTGGAGGAAAACATACAATTGGTAGGTTTAAATAAAATTCATTTCACCCCCGATTCATTATGTAAGCTCAAAGAAGGCGTTATGTTGAATTTCAATGCTGTGGCTCCAGGGTACTCCGTAGATTTGGTAGCAGAATATTTAGAAAAGCAAGGCATTGAAGACTTTATGGTGGAAATTGGAGGTGAGGTGCGCTGCAAGGGGCTAAATGCAGAAAATAAACCTTGGACTATTGGCATAGAAGATCCATTGATAGCAGAACAACAACAAGGTAGGCTCAAAGCTACTATACAGGTGGTCAATAGGTCGTTGGCTACTAGTGGGAATTACAGAAATTACCATGAAGTAAATGGCAAGAAGTACGGTCATACCCTCAACCCAAAAACGGGCTATCCCGCAATGCAAAATATATTGAGTGCTACAGTTTTAGCTCCAGATGGCGCTACAGCTGATGGTCTTGCCACCATTTGCATGGTACTCGGACTTAAAGAAGCCTTGCCATTGATAGAATCCATCCCTGATGCCGATGCATTTTTTATCTATAGTACCGATAGTGGAGAAGTGAAAAGCTACTATACGCCAGGCTTAAAGAGTTTGGTAGAAGTGCTATAAGCTTGGTTAATCAGCAATACTCAAGGATAACCCTCTCTTCGTTTACCTTCATGCTCATTTGACTTCCGAACAACAAAGGAAAGTTGCGCTGTCCATGTCCTGAGGGGAAATTATAGATTACTGGGTAGTCAAACTTTTTGAAGTGGTCTGAAAGAATGTGGTATGCATCGCTGCCAAATGGCACCGCATTGTCTCTCATCTCTGAGAATTGCCCGACTACCGCTCCAGCAATTTTGCTCAGAAAGCCTGAGTGTTCTAATTGCCAAAGCATTCGATCCACATGATATAAATACTCATCCAGATCTTCTAAAAATAGTATTGTTTGCTCTGGTTTGGGTAACCATGAAGTGCCGGTGGCATGTGCCAGAAGGCTTAAATTTCCTCCTACCAGATACCCACTTGCCGTTCCAGACTGATTCAAGAAATATGGGTCAACTTTAGCCAAAGACTTGCTACCACTAATTAATTTGAAAGTAGCCTCCCAATCTTCAATAGGTACGTTTTGATGAGCTTGAATAGCCATAGGGCCATGTATTGAGGCAATTCCGAGATTATAAAGTTGATTTAAAAGCAAAGTAGCATCACTGAAACCGATGAGCCATTTGGGTTTATCAGTGAAAAGCCTCCAATCAATAGAATCCAATATTCGGGTAATTCCATAACCTCCTCTTGCACACCAAATGGCCTTGATATTTACATCTGTTATCGCCCAATTGATTTGCTCCGCCCTTTGGGTATCTCCCCCAGCAAACTGGTGATGCTCTGCATATAAATATGGAGCTTCTACACAGGTAAAGCCAAAGTGAACACATAAATTTTTGAAAGGGCGCATTTCATCCTCTGTCACTATACGTGCGGGCGCCACGAGTGCTATGGCATCTCCCTTCTGAAGGTAAGGTGGAAAAATCATAGGCATGAAAAAAGCCCCTTTTCGAGGGGCTCCTAATATTTACTTATCTGCTTTTTTAGCCTCTTTGTCTGCGCCTGCTATTGAGTCTCTCATTTCTGTGTCGGCTTGGATATTTTTCATCTTGTAGTAATCCATGATTCCAAGATTTCCAGATCTGAATGCTTCTGCCATGGCTTTAGGAATTTCAGCTTCGGCTTCAATCACCTTTGCACGGG
>DAINOB010000108.1:0-7475 GCA_036735585.1 Cytophagales bacterium
TAGCCCCACCCAATCTTCAAGATGAAATACCCCGGGAAATATGAAATAAAGAACTGCCGAAGTAAATAATGAAAGTACAGCTCCGCCCAAAAAGCCCTCCCAGGTTTTCTTTGGGGAAACCCTTTCAAAAAGCTTACGTTTTCCAAAAGCCTTTCCTGCAAAATAAGCCCCAATATCCGATGCCCACAAAAGCAGTAATATTCCCATAATTATTTCAGCTTGATAGCTATTGCCTTGGCTGTAGCCCGCTACAATCAACAAACTAAAGGATAAAGCGATGTACACAATACCCGTCAACGTGAGTGCAACATTGGTTAGGGGCTTTTCTTCTTTTTTGTACAATTTAAAAACAAAGAGTAGGCTCACCAATGGGAAAATCAACAAGTAGGAAGAAGTTGAAAGTTGGGTTTCAAATACTAAAAAAGTGATTACAAACACAAGGCCGCCTAAAATACAGCCAATGGTACGCATAGGGAAATTACCATCAAGGCCTAAAAGCTTGTATAGCTCCCACTGGGTAAGAAAACTGATGATCAAAAATATAGCTGCAAAACTGTAAGCACTGTAAAAAACAGAGATTGTAAGAATAATTGCCCCTGCCAGTCCTGCTACAATCCTAAGCTGTAGATTGCTCCACTCTTTTTTTCGCTTATTCATGGCTTGCCCCTCCTGAATCTTCCGAAGCTTTTCTGATCAAAAGAATAATAGACAAACAAATCAAGCCAGAAATTAATCCTAACCAGATATTGGGACCGATAAAGTACGATTGATCTGAATCAAGGCTATTGCCGCTAAAGTATGCATAGGTAATCCCTATGAAATTGTTTAGAAAATGAGCCGCAATTGGCAGAAGTAAATTTCCTGAATACAAATACATGTATCCAAAGATGGCACCTAAAAATACCCGTGGAAGAAAGCCAAAAAACTGCATGTGAAAGGCACTAAATAGAATGGCACTTACCCAGATCCCTAAATGTACATTTTTAAAGACTGCCGACATTTGAGGTTGTAACAACGCTCTAAAAGTGAGTTCCTCGCCTATAGCAGGGATAATTGCGATGGCCACAACTCCCAAGGCATATTGGGCGGGAGAATCAAAGGAGGTTAAGTATTCTGTAAGAACTTTTAGTTCACGCTCTTTTGTCAAAGCCCAGTCATAAATAGATTGCAGTGACTCTGGAAGTGTAATGGCTTGATTAAAGTGAATGAGAAACTCTAAAAGTGGAATGGCAGCAAAAAATAGCAGAAGACTTCCCCAAAACGCCCACTTGGCAGGTTTTTTCATAACCAAATCGCCAAGCTGGGCCTTATATCTCAAATGGAGAAACACCAAAGGAGCTACAATAAAAGCCACCAAAGAAACTACAGCTTGAAGGGCTAGAATAGAAGTTCGAGCGCCTGGATACTCTAATGGATCAGCCAATACCAAAGCCAGATCTGTGAGCCTTCCTTCCAAGGCCACGGCAGCCCAAGCCACCCCAAGGATATTCCCAGCAATCAAGCCTACAATGATGGTAATCAGTAGATATACGAAATTTTTAAAGGGATTTCTGTCGTACAGAGCATCATAAGGAGATGTATTCACGCGCTTTGTCTAATTTTGCGGAAAAATAAAGAAACTTGGTCAGGATAGGAGATATATTGCTAGGAGATTTTCCATTGCTGCTTGCACCTATGGAAGATGTGAGTGATCCTCCTTTTCGTAGGGTTTGCAAAGCTCATGGTGCTGATTTGATGTACACCGAGTTCATTTCTGCCGAGGGTTTAATCAGAGATGCTGCCAAGTCCAGACAAAAGCTGGATATTTTTGAGTACGAAAAACCTATCGGTATCCAAATTTTTGGAGACAAGGTAGAGGTGATGCGGGAAGCTGCAGCCATTGCCAACGATGCCGAACCTGATTTAGTAGACATCAATTTTGGCTGTCCGGTAAAAAATGTAGCCTGCAAGGGCGCTGGGGCTGGGCTGCTTAAGGATTTGCCTAAGATGCAAAAGATCACAGAGGAAATAGTGAAGATTTGCAACAGACCTGTCACGGTAAAAACACGCCTAGGCTGGGATGATTCTACCAAGAACGTGTTAGAGGCGGCTACTCGGTTATATGATGTAGGTGTGAAAGCAATCACCATTCATGGACGCACACGGCAGCAGATGTACAAAGGAGAAGCTGATTGGTCACTCATAGCAGAGGTGAAGAATCTTTCCTTTATGGATATACCAGTTTTCGGAAATGGAGATATAGACTCGCCACAGAAAGCTATAGAATATAAAAATAAGTATGGGGTAGATGGGGTAATGATTGGCCGAGCTGCCATTGGCTATCCTTGGATTTTTGAAGAAATTAAACACTTCATAAAAACGGGAAAACTGCTTCCAGGACCTGATATAGCTGCGAGAGTAGCTACTGTCAAGGAACATTTTGATTTCTCAGTCAGTTGGAAAGGGCCTAAGCTAGGCGTATTTGAAATGAGAAGACATTATACTAATTACTTTCGGGGACTTCCATATTTCAAAGAGTTTAGAACAAAGCTTGTAGAGGCCCCAACTCCAGAAGATGTGTACAGAATCTTAGAGGAAGTGGAGCTACACTACGATGCAGAACATGCTGTATGGGCATAAGCCTTAAGATGCCCCGAGGTGCGTATTTGTCTTGGATTTTGTTGGTTGTTCTTTCTATGATTTGGGGAAGTTCTTTCATATTAATTCGTAAAGGGCTACAGGTTTACACTCCTGATCAGGTAGCGGCTATCCGCATAGGGTCAGGATTTTTTGCTTCACTGCCTATTGCATTGATTCAGTTGAGAAAAGTGCAATGGAAAAGGCTCAAATGGCTTTTTTTAAGTGGTCTTCAAGGAAATTTTTTGCCTGCTTTTTTATTTGCTTTTGCACAAACCCGTATAGAATCCTCTATGGCAGGTATTCTTAATGCGCTCACTCCATTGTTTACCCTAAGCATTGGTACCTTATTTTATAAACAGACTGCCTCTTTAAGCAAATTGGCAGGAGTAATCATTGGATTGGTAGGCTGTGTTTGGTTGATACTCACCCGTCAAGCGGAGTTTTCTTTTCAGGCCAATGTTTTTGCACTTTTAATTGTGATAGCCACGCTGTTGTATGGCAGCAATGTCAATTTATTAAAATTTCGATTACAAGACCTCCATCCGATGATTACCTCTAGTGTAGCCTTGTTTTTGGTAGGGCCTATTGCTTTGATCTATCTTTTCCAAACCGATGTGGTGGACAGGACTTTAAATGCCCCAGGTGCAGCCATGTCATTATTGGCTATATTAGCTCTGGGAATTCTCAGTACCGCATTGGCCTTGGTGCTTTTCAATAGGCTGTTGCAGATCTCCTCTACTTTGTTTGCCAGCTCCGTGACCTATCTTATACCTATAGTTTCTGTAGGATGGGGGTTTTTTCTAAGCGAGCAGATAGGTTGGATAGAGGTAGGCGGTATGTTAGTAATTCTAGCAGGGGTTCTTATTGTACATCGGGCACACTAAAGTTTACCATTACTAGATAGTTTCTACCAAAGCTGCTCCATGAATGAGGTACAGCTTATTGGATTCCAATTCTTTGCACATGATTCTGGTGCGCCTTTTCTGTAATTTGATGTATGACTTTCCATTGAAGGTAAATTTTGCCTCTATTTGAACTACACTTAGAGGTATAGCAAGATCATTTTTGTCGTAGGATCTGAGGGCCATCACCAATTTGGGATCAGCGGCAGAAGAGGCTTTAGGATTTGCCATGTGTTTTGTGAGTACCTGCCTAAGGTCCTGAGGAAAATGATCTCCTAGCATTAAAGGCGCTAAAGCTTCCTTAAAACAATCTTTCCATTCTTGGCCGTGTGGAGATTTCCGTGGGCCATATCTGTGGCAAGCAAGTAAATGTGCATACTCATGTACGTACGTAATGAGAAAGGCATAAGGATTTAAATCTCCATTTACTGTAATAGAATGCTCCTTTGTTTTGGGGTGATATCGGTAGTCTCCGTATTTGGAAGAACGCTTGCGGGTGACTGTAAAGTGAAAAGGATGCGTAATCCAGAGTGAGCTGCAGTACTCTAGGGTAGAGGGCGGCAAGTATTTCTGTAAGACGAGGGTAAGCTTTTCTCTGCTCAAGGGATAAAAAAAAAGTCCCGATTACCGGGACTAGATTATACTCTACGTTGTAGGATTGCTTATTGTGCAGGTGTTCCTTCAGCAGGAGCAGCCTCAACAGCAGCAGTAGTATCAGCAGGTGCTTCTTCCATTGCAGGTGCTTCTTCCATTGCAGGTGCTTCTTCAGCAGGAGCTTCCATTACTGGAGCCTCTTCTGTAGCTTCTTGAGTTTGCTCAGCTTTTTTCTCACATGAAGTAAGAGCGAAGAATGAACTAAGTACGAATAGTGCAAATAACTTTCTCATTGTAAATAGGGTTTTGATTACGGTGCAAATGTAGTAATCTCCCAGACGAAAAAACAAATAAATTATTTATTCCGAAAAACGATTTTTATAGGGACTCCTTCTAAGTTAAAGTGCTCTCTTAGTTTGTTTTCCAAAAATCTTGCGTACGGTTCTTTAAGGTACTGTGGGAGGTTGCAGAAGAAGGCAAAAACAGGGGTATAAGTAGGTATTTGCATTACAAATTTAATGTTGATGTTTTTCCCTTTAGTCACCGGTGGTGGGTTCTTTTCAATTTCTGGCAGCATGTACTTATTTAGTTCGGAAGTACTAATTCTAGTTCTTCGTACTTGCACTATTTCCACAGCAGCATCCAAAGCCTTTACAATTCTCTGTTTTTCCAGCACCGACACAAAGAAAATAGGAACATAATGTATAGGTGCCATTTTTTCATAGATGTCTTTCTTCCACCGATCGACCGTTTTTGTGTCTTTATCCTCTACCAAATCCCATTTGTTTACGAGAATCACCATGCCCTTCTTATTTTTCTCTGCCAGCCTCACAATGGCCATATCTTGTGATTCGAAACCTCGGGTTGCATCGATCATCACTACACACACATCACATTCTTCGATGGCACGTACAGAGCGAAGCACAGAGTAAAATTCTACATCTTCATTCACTTTGCTCTTTTTGCGCAGTCCAGCAGTATCCATCAACACCACTTCATGGCCAAAACCTTTATAGTAGCTATTGACAACATCACGGGTGGTACCGGCAATTTCTGTGACTATACTTCGGTTTTCGCCAAGCAATACATTGAGTAAGGATGATTTACCGGCATTGGGTCTACCCACGATGGCTATTTTAGGAATTCCCTCAAATGGATCTTTTACCCCTTCATCAGGGAAATGGGTGATCAATTCATCTAAAAGGTCACCTGTGCCCGAACCGTTTTGAGAACTCAAGGCAAAAAGGTGATCAAAACCCATTTTATAAAATTCTCCAATATGGTTTGCTTTTCCAGGTTCATCCGCTTTGTTTACTACTACATAAACAGGTTTTTTCGACCTTCTCAGGATGTTTGCAAACTCTTCATCCAAGCCAGTAAGCCCTGTTTGCAGATCTACCATGAATAGAATGACATCAGATTCTTTGAGGGCTATTTCTACTTGTTCTCTTATAGCTTCTTCAAATACATCTTCACTTCCTGACACATATCCTCCTGTGTCAATAACGGTGAAATATTTGCCACCCCACTCCCCTTGGCCATAATGGCGGTCACGCGTCACGCCACTTTGATCATCCATAATGGCTTCTCTTTTTTCTATGAGCCTGTTGAACAGGGTTGATTTGCCCACATTGGGCCTGCCCACAATGGCTACTATATTTGACATGATATTCTTGTTGTTAGTTAAACCCTAATCGGGCAAGTTTATAATCGTTCTTTCTCCAGTCAGGCTCCACTTTTACGTGGGTCTCCAGATATACTTTTTTACCAAAAAATGATTGAAGGGCTTTTCTTGCATCTACACCCATATGCTTAAGGGCGTGACCATCTTTACCAATCAAAATACCTTTTTGAGACTCTCGCTCTACCAAAATATCCGCATACACCTTGATGAGCCCATCTGTTTCTTTAAAATCCGTTACAATTACCTGGCAGGCATAAGGGATTTCCTCGCTGTATCGAATGTATATTTTTTCCCTAATGAGTTCTGCTGCCAAAAATCGCTCGGTTTTATCTGTCAGTTCGTCTGCCTCAAAATACGGAGGATGCTCTGGTAAATGATTTAATATTTCTTCCTTGATAGATTCTACATTAAAATTATTCAAAGCTGAGATCCCAATCACCACTACAATACCAGGTATTGCTTCTTTTAAACTAGCAGCCAGTGCTGGCAATGAGCTTTGTTCGCAGAGGTCTATTTTGTTTAGCACCCCAATGACAGGCACATCAATGGAGGCCAATCTTTTGAGTGCTTCTAAATCTGAGGCTCTATGATCAGCGGCATCTACTACCAAGAGCACCACATCAGCATCTTCCAAGGCTGAGGCTACATATTTCATCATGGCTTTGTGGAGTTCGTACTTCGGCTCTAGTATGCCGGGTGTGTCAGAGTAAACGATCTGCCAGTGCTCATCCGAAAGTATCCCCATGATTCGGTTTCGGGTAGTTTGAGCTTTAGCGGTAATGATACTTAGGTTTTCACCTATCAAACGATTCATAAGGGTAGATTTACCCACATTGGGCTTGCCCACTATACTCACGAATCCTGCCTTGTGCTCCACAATTTTTTCACAAAGGTAATTGACTTGATCTAAAAAGCCCTATCTTTGCAGTCCAAATCGCGGGATGGAGCAGTTGGTAGCTCGTTGGGCTCATAACCCAAAGGTCGCAGGTTCGAGTCCTGCTCCCGCTACATTTAAGCCTTGTGGTATTTCCACAAGGCTTTTTCTTTTTATGTTTCTACAACATTGTGCAGCCATTGTAGGTTTTCTCATTATTAAATAAGTAAACAATGCGCTTGTCGTCTCGTTTATACTGCACCCCCTATGAATCATCCCTTGGAACTCCATAAAACCACACAGCTTCTGCTTATGCAGCTTATCGGTATGTTGGAGAATTTTCCTGACCAACATTACCGTAAAAGTCTAGAGGTAATTGCCGATGCCAGTGTAGCCAACAATGTATGCAGCATCATCTCAAAATACGAGCACTTGATCCAAGGAATGGAAAAGGGGACAGTGGAGTACCTCAAAAGCGAACACCAAGGTGAAGTGCTCCTGAAAAAATCGTATGCCATTGAAAGACTGAGGTTTGTCCTTCATATACTGGACAAATGGCCCGAAACGGCCAAAATCAAAGTAGTGAGCACCTTGGGAAGCTTAGAATCGTGTAAATTAAATGCTCCTTCCACCTATGGACGAGAGTTACTACATTGCCTGGAATTCACTGTACATCATATGGTAGTGGTAAAAACAGGAGTTTATATACAGTGGCCTGAAGTAGAGATTCCACGTAATTTCGGGATGGTAGCAGAAAGCTATTTTAACTGATGAAGGGATATAGATTTACGCAGTACATTCC
>DAINOB010000109.1:0-7453 GCA_036735585.1 Cytophagales bacterium
AGCGATTGCTCTTGATCGTTCCATAGAAGATATTGAACCGTACTTTTTGTTTGTTGTTCTTTCACCCGATTGATGATCCAAGTTGGAGCTTCAGGTTGAAAAATCTTAAAATGGCTTTTTAGAGTTAATTCTGGATCCAGGACGATTCTCAGGGGGTTTCTTCCTTCTACCAATCTTACGGTGAGTTGAGGATTGTCTTTAACTACAGTATTGCTGCCAACAAGTATCCCATCTTCTTCTGCTCTCCATTGATGCACACATAGATTAGCCGCAGAGTTGCTAATTCTTAATGGCCCTCCACCGGGTGATGCGAGAAAACCATCTCGCGTTTGAGCCCATTTCAACACCAGGTAGGGCCTTTGCTCCAGTTGATTGACTATAAAACGCTTGTTGAGCAGCATAGCTTCCTCTTCTAAAAGCCCTACAGTGACCTCTACGCCATGAGCCCTAAGTTTTTCCAAACCTCTACCCGATACTATTGGATTGGGATCCTTCATGGCAATGACCACTCTCGGGATTTTTTTTTCGAGGATCAAATCAGCGCAAGGAGGCGTTTTTCCATGGTGTGAGCAGGGCTCCAGACTCACATACAGTGTGCTTTTTGATAGTAAATCCTGATTCTTCACTGCCTGAATTGCCTCAACTTCGGCATGTGGACCACCAAATTGGGAATGGTAGCCTTCTCCAATCACTTGTCCCTGATGCATAAGTACAGCACCCACCATAGGATTTGGGCTCACACTGCCTAGGCCTCGGGATGCGAGACTCAATGCCCGCTTCATAAATAGTGTATCTTGCCCTGAATTCATCTTTATAGAATTTCAAAATTATGCAAATCCCTGCAACGCATGCCAAAGCACTTTGGAAGCGCGTCAAAACATCTTTAACAGCGCTCTATGGTGAGGAAGAAGCCACTTCCATTTCATTTAGACTGATGGAAGACTTAGCAGGAATAAATAAAA
Organism: Cytophagales bacterium; assembly: GCA_036735585.1. Lineage (GTDB taxonomy): Bacteria > Bacteroidota > Bacteroidia > Cytophagales > JAIYAX01 > JAIYAX01. Next base: position 963 of record DAINOB010000109.1, read on the forward strand.
GTGCAGTGTTGGCAGAGCAAACTTTGGCTGCTGAAGTTGAGGAAATTATTCTTTCTGCACTCGATAAATTACAAAACGGAATTCCTTTTCAATATGTGATTGGGTTCACATGGTTTGCAGGGCTCAAAATTGAGGTGAATCCTTCTGTTTTAATTCCCAGACCCGAAACGGAGGAGCTCTTCTATCATATAAAAAATGAACATCAAGGTCCAAAGAAAATAGTGGATTGGTGCAGCGGCAGTGGATGTCTTACTTTGGCCTTACAGCATGCCTTTCCTAACTGTGAAGTGTATGGACTGGAATTGAGTGCTCAGGCAATAGATACCGCAAAGAAAAGTTCATCGGCTTTAGGAATTCAACCTTGCTGGAGGCAATCAAATATTTTCGAGGCATGGCCTGAGGAAATCAGAAACTGTGACATCATCGTGTCAAATCCACCGTATGTGGCACAGAAAGAGGCTGACTCATTGTCAAAGCATGTCCTTGATCATGAGCCCCACCTGGCCTTATTTGTTCCTGATCATACGCCTTTACTTTTTTATGAAAGACTCCTGCAAAGCGGCAAAGAGTACCTAAAGCCTGGAGGGAAATTGTATTGTGAAATCAATCCAATCTATGCTGAGGAATTGTTAGTGCTAGCTATAACACTTGGTTGGAAAGACGCTCAAATCCGTAAAGATATTTTTGGGAAAGAGCGATTCTTGATTGCACATCATCAAGACTAGATAAACTCTCTTACCCATAAGGGTTGCTGAATTTCACATACAAAAAGCTGATTTACTACCACTTCTGGCGTATGCACTTCATTCGATTCGAAGTTCTGATTCCCAATGGCATAGGATACCCTTTGTTGAAGTTTTGGAATAAACTGAATCTGGTCAGGTCGATGGATAAACTTGCTGAAAGGACCAGCATTTATAAGGCTTACTTTACTTGTAGCATTGCAGACAATCACTTGTAGTCCAGCTAACACATGTTCTATTTTTGAAAGTGTTTTTAGCATATCTTCTCTATCACCCATAAAAAAGTAAGCTTCCTTTTGACCTCTTTCCATGAGATATGCAAGTAAGGCATCCTCTTCTTTACCCTCTTCCACGTTGATCCAATCATAGTCCAATTGATGGTGCATTTGAAGAAGTATTTCTTCCTTCAAATTTTCAGGTGAACCCACTGCTTCTATTTTTATGCCCATGGCCAATGCCAAATCCAAGGCCTGATGATGTACCACTACCACAGGACTCCACTCCAACAATTGTCCTATAGCTTCTACCTCTCCGCTATCTGCAGAATACAGTATCAAGGCTGGTTCTTGATCATCTCTTACAATGTGATGCGAGGACATTGGGCAAATTAAGATCAAAAAAGTGTCTTCTTTACACTTTAACCTTCCTTAAGCACACCTCACCACAAATGAACCATAAAATCCTTTGGTTGAAGTGAATTTCGTTTTGCATCAATTAATCCGCTTGAAACAAGCCAATCAAGATATTGCTCCCAACGCTTGAGATCAAACCTACCCCAATGGCCTTTCTTATCTAGGAATGTATCTTTAACCAACTGAAGGCTGTATTCCAAAAATTCAGTGTCCTTAAAGTTTTGATGAGGCACTTCCTTATGAAGTTGTTGGGCCGTTTCCCGAGGATGATCTACGGAGGTTTTATAGCCTTGCGCTGCTGCTTGAAGGAATTTCTTCCATGATGAATTTCTGCTTTCAAGCTCTGCTTCTCTGATTATGAGACAAGGCGAATATCCGTAGGGCACTCCATAATCAGACAATCGAAAAATGCTCAAATCCAGTCCTGAATGAGAAGCCTGAGCATACTCCCATGAGGTAAAAACCCAGCAAACTTCCCCTTGATCCTTCAAAAAAGCATCCCAAACGCTTAACTTTTCAGGATACTGTGTAGAAAATCTTCCCCTTCCGCCATCATGCTTGATCATGGTTTTGAGTACTTCCTGCTCAAAATGTGTGTGATAACCCAGAAAAGTTTTCTGGTCTAAGTCAGCAGGACGAAGAAATCCGCGGTTCTTTTTCGCGACCATGATTGAGGTATCGGTTTGAAAAATGGGTGCTATTGCCAGGACCTTATTTTCCGGATGAGCGAGATTGTGTAGGATTACATGCTCACTGGGTGCCATGGCTATATCCACTTCTCCATCAGCCAGCTTATGGATAGGATATTTTTGGTAGTTGTCAATTTCCGCAGAAATAAGCTCGACATCCAGTTTGGCCTCGCTAAAAAGGCCCTGAACAGAAGCTAGAAGCAGTCCGCTATGAATGGTATTGGGAGTCCAATCTAAGGCTACAAGTATTTTTTCCATGCTTTATCTAAAATTTTAAAACCAAGGTGACCATAAAATTGAATCCCGCCTGAGCAAAGTAAGCGGCTTCTGCCTCAGGAGTGAAAGCATCATACACAGTGCCTTGCGTAAAATAGGTTTTGTCTAGCAAGTTATTGGCTTGTACTCGAAGCTCGTATTTCTGCTTTAAGCGAAACTGTGCAGAGGCATTCAGAACAAAAAACTCTGGCAAAGTGCCGTCCACATTTTCATTCAATAGAAAAGATCGACTCACATATCTACCCGTAAGGGATAGGGTACTGAACTCCTTTAAGTGATAAGCTACACTGGTGTTGATGATCCAATCTGGGGTAAGCAGTGGCGTAACCTCGTTAAACGTTTGATCCACAGCCGAATTTTCGTAGCGGGCTATTCTGGCATGGGTATAGGCAGTAGAATTGCTCAAGGTGATTTCCGGTATCGGCTTCCAAAACAAATCAAGCTCTAAGCCTTGTCGATAGCTTTCAGGTACATTTCGTCTCAGGACTTCACCCCATGAGGTAAACTCCCCCGTAGCTGCAATCTCATTCACGAAGCGCATGTAGAAATAATTGAACTGAATGTTCAGATACTCAGATTGATACTGGTATCCAACTTCTAGATCCGTCACGATTTCCGGTTTGATTGCACTAAAATTGGCGGTTGTATCTTTGTTTTCTGGAGTGATGTCGTCAAGCCCTACCAGCAAATCTCTCCGTGTAGGTTCCCTGCCTGCTTGCCCAATGCTTGCAAATACCTTTTGTCTTCGGTCAATGGCATAGCTTATTCCTCCTTTTGGGTTGAAGAAGTTCCACGTAATGTCTGGGATTGTTAAGTTGTAACGATCATCTGCTGTATAAAGGAAATTCACTGTTCGCAGTTGAGCATCGGCAAAAAGGGTAATTCCTTTGTGGGTGTAACCTGCCTTTATAAATCTGGAAATATCCGTCTTTAACCCTCTGTTGGTATACAGCCTATCCGTGTCAAAGGGGAGAAAAAAAGCATAATTTTCTCTTCTGAAAACATTGCCTTGAATGCCAGCCTGCAAACGAAAGGCACTATTGGGGAGGTATTCATAATGGCTCATAAATCCGGTATGGTTGTTTTGCAGCCCAAATACCAAATCGTCAGTCACTTCAAAATCTCCTCCAGCCCAGCCATGATAGAGCGTAGCAGCTACAGTGTGTCCAGGACTTAAAAACCGATGGTACTGCACAGCTACCAAGGATTGACCAAAATCATCGGTTTGATTTCTGCTCAGGCTGTTTACCTTTTTATTTTTCTGAATTTCGGATTTTAATTCAGGCAGGTAAGCCAGTTGGTTTTGTGTCTTTCCTGAAAAGGCAATGAATTTGAGTAAATCTTTCTTGCCCTGATAGCCCATAGACGCAAAAAAAGAGGTGGCCCTGCTGCCACTATGCTCCCTAAACCCATCGGTGCTCAACTCTGAATAACGCATGTAGGCACTTACCCCGTTGCTCATCACCCCAGTCTTGGCCTCTGCCGATCCTCTTCTTAAACCAAAAGAACCTGTGCTTAATTGCACCTCTGCCGAAGGGGCAGTATCTCTCAAACTCATGGATTCAAAATTGATACTCCCTGCATAGGAGGCTGTTCCAGCAGTGCTGGTTCCTACACCACGCTGCACTTGCACACTTTGCACACTATTCGCAAAATCACTAAAGTTGGAGAAGAACACCCCTTGGTCTAAGGCATCATTCAGTGGAATTCCATCCAACGTGATGTTGATTCTTGATTGTTCCATGCCACGCAATCGAATATCTGAGTAGTTGGAAAAGGGCACTCCCGATTGAAAATTGGCATATACACCTGGGGTCATTTGGAGGAGCTCTGTCGCATCTTGTCCATGATACTGCGCTTCTATGACATCCCTACTCAGCGTTTTGGCACTCACAGGAAAGAAGTCTCCGCCTCTCACGCTCTGGATTACCACTTCATCCAGAAATGCTTTGGGCTTCAGTCGGATGGTATCAAACTCCTTGATTTGGTTGGGGTCTATCTCTAAAATACCCAATGAATACCCTAGCATGGATACTTTTAGCTGAGTGGCTTTGCTTGGGAAAGGAAGTATTGCATTTCCCTGTGCATTGCTCGTAAAGCTTTTGTTGTTGTTTTCGGTCCAAACTACGACTCCGGGTATTGGCTCACCCGTATTGGCGTCAATGATGTGTATTTGCATGTTTTGCGCAAAAACACCCATGGTGATGAACGAGGCGCAGAGCCCAGTTATCGTTTTTCTAAACATGTTAATTTTATTCTTTGTTAAACATCAGAGGACATGGGGCAGAATGCCTCTGTTTCATTCAACAACCTTTTCCCTTCGCAGGCATTACCCTGATCAGGTGCTATGGGTATGATCTCAGCCCGTACTGTTAGGGCACCCCAGTGCAAAGGTATAAAATTATAGAAACGGTAAAGCTGTTAGAAATCTACATCATTCTTTGGGGCCAAATATTATTTGCCTTTGAAATCAGGTGTGCGCTTTTCTACAAAAGCCTGCATGCCTTCTTTCTGATCTTCGGAAGCAAAACATAAATAGAAATTCTTACGCTCTAGGTGAAGTCCTTCATCTAGGTGTGTTTCAAAACTTCTGTTTACAGCTTCTTTGGCAAGCCTTGTGGCAACCGGAGACATTTGGGCAATCCTTGAGGCTAAGGCAAAGGCTTCTTCTAAGTACAATTCCTCAGGCACTACCTTGTTTACCAATCCACGCTGAAATGCTTCTTTGGCATCCATCATATCTCCTGTGAGCACCATCTCCATGGCTCTTGCCTTGCCAATGGCTTTGGTAAGTCGCTGGGTGCCACCAGCTCCTGGCATTACCCCTATTTTAATTTCTGGCTGACCAAATCTTGCTGATTCAGAGGCTATGATCATATCGCAAGTCATGGCCAATTCGCAGCCACCACCTAGGGCAAATCCTGAAACTGCTGCAATCAAAGGTTTTCTGAATTTGCGGATCTGATCCCAAGTGTTGAACTGATCAATGAGGAACATATCAATGGCGGTTTTATCGGACATCTGCTTGATATCTGCTCCTGCTGCAAATGCTCTTTCATTTCCACTCAGCACTACCACCCTTACTTCTTCCTTTTGATCCAACATCTTGAGCGTATCCCGAAGTTCTCCCATGAGCTCAAGATTGAGGGCATTGAGTTCTTTCGGTCTGTTCAGTGCAATATGCGCCACCGAGGGAGCTACTTGATCATTTAGTTGTATGAAATTCATTAGTTTTACATGTATTTTAAATATCTCTGGTTAGGCAATTTAGCAAATGATTGGTTCTTATAGTTTAGTAAATTCATTATGGTGATTAAAATAAAAATCAAGCAGGCATTCTTTGCAACAGCGCTGTTGAGTCTGTTACATTTCGCTTCCTTTTCGCAGATCACTTTGTCAGTAACAGATGTGGCTAATACTGGTGATTCTATCTACTTAAGGGTGGATACTACTCTGAGAGGAACTACCCAAACGGGTACAAAAGGAGTGAATCAAACATGGAATTTTACGGGTATCAGCGGGATACTAGAAGATACCGTAATTTTTATTCCACCCGCTTCTGCTCCAAATTCCAGTAGTTTTCCTACGGTAAATCTGGTGAGTAGACAAAATGCTCAGTTGGTATATTTCAGAAAAGACAGCACAGGCTTATTTATTCATGGGCTTACGATTGATTTTGACACGCTTTTAGGCACAGATCCCTTTGTGGTTAATCCGCCTTTAAAATATATCGGCTTTCCATCAACCTTCGGTACAAACTTTATCAGCAATGGGTCTACAAGCACTCAGTTTGCAGTTCAAGATACTCTAGATCTGGATAGCACCACCAGTTTTTATGTTGATTCTGTCCGTATATCCATCACTATTCAGGTGATTGACAGCATCAATGGATGGGGCACTTTACAACTTCCAAATTCCATAAACTTGCCTGCCCTCCGACAGCAAACAGTACAAAATTTCACTTTTGGGATCGAACTTAAAATACAGAACCCTTTGTGGGGGCCGAATTTCCCATTTAATCTTCTTCCTCGTTTTATCTGGATCCCTTTGCCCGCAGGCATCATTCCATCTACTTCATTCAGCAATAGAAGTGTAAACTATTACACCCAAGGCAGAAGGTATCCTGTGCTTACTTTTACTTTGGATAGTGC
>DAINOB010000110.1:0-7435 GCA_036735585.1 Cytophagales bacterium
GCTGTTGGTAGTTCTTTTACAAAAAACTCAACAAAAGGTTGATCTATAGGATTTACACAGCCGTTTGCATCAGCCACAGAGCTCACAAAATACCGAACTAAGCCTGAACTATTCATGGTCCTGCCGAAGGCAAAAGGCGAACTGTTGATGCCTGCAAATGTGATCAAAGTTCCTGCGCTGTCTATTTGAACCGTCCAAGGCGCAGTGCCGGTAAGTTGGATATTAAAATTCACTAGGTCAGTTCTACATACCACGTTGGAAGTAGGGGACACTTTTTGAAGTATCGCTGTAGGCAAAGGATTTACAACTACACTTACTGGCAATCCATTGCTTTCGTTAGCACAACCCTTCCCATCTGAGACGCTTGTCACGAAATAAGAAACACTACCTGTAGGAATAATTTGTCTTGAAAATTGAAATATAGAGGTATTGATCCCGGAAAGAACAATGGGCTGTCCTGCACTATCCAAAGTTACCGTCCAAGGCGCTGTGCCGGCTAGGTTTAGCTGTAATCTGATGGAATCTCCAGAACATAGATTCCCCGTGCCAAGTCTACTTAATAGAGCAGTTGGAAGTGCATTTACTTGAATGATTGTAGAAGTAAATGATGGCCCAACATTGCAGCCATTTGCATCCTGTACAAACATCAGTCTATATGTAGTGCTACCTGCAGACTGAAAAACCGTGGTGAATTCAAAAACTGGTGTAGTAATGTTACTGAATGCTATTGAACTTCCCGCACTATCAATGGACACTGACCAAGGAGCAGTTCCAGTTAGTACGAGTCTAAAAGTAACTGAATCGCCTATGCATATTTCACCGCTATCCAATCTGGTGAAAGTGGCAGTGGGCAATGGATTTACCCTAATGGAAATGATAGTATCTGAAATTGTATTGATACATCCCTCTCCAGATTCTATACGTGAAATTGAAAAGTTAAAATTGCCAGTATCAGAGAAAGTGATCGGTCTGAAAATTGGCTGATTCAAATTTTGAGTAATGGGAATCCCAACACCATTGCTATCAAGTGTAATCTGAAAAGGTGAAGTTCCAATAGGGGAAATCATGAGAACTATACTTTGTCCTTGGCATAAAGTGTTTGGACCAACTACACTAGAAAGCATAGCACTAGGTAGGGGATTTACAATAATTCTACTGGAATCTAAACCTATACAGCCAAACAAGGAATCCACCGTTCTGACAACAAAGAAGGCGGTGTCTTTTACTGAAGAACTTAAGATTACTGAAGGTTGAGCCAGTGTGCTATCAGAAACAGGAGAAGGGCCTGTCCATGAATAGCTATATCCTGAAACAGAAGATTGACCCAGTGTCACAGTGTCTCCACTGCAAATCACAGCATTAGGGCCTGCAGCTTTCAGCGGTAGATTTACATTTACTTGAATGGAATCAGGGGTAGAGCATCCAGGCACTACAGCCAGAGGAAACACTCGATAAAGCGTGTTCGCAGTAGGTGAAGCAATAGGGTTGGCTATATTCGGATTGGAAAGCCCTGTGGAAGGAATCCATGTAAAGCCACTGCCCCCTGTGGCTGTCAATGTGGTGCTAGATCCTTGACAAATAGTGACCACTGAATCTGCAATTTGCGCATTGGCAAATTGAAATATTCTTGCTGTAAGCTCTACTGAATCTCTACATCCTTGTGGGGATACCTCAACCATACGCAGGGTGCCAGTTCCTACTGCACTATCCCATTTTACATTTACTGTATTGCCAGTGTTGCTCCCCAGAATGACTCCATTTGTAGCCGACCAGTTAAGCGTGGTTCCACTCGATGGATTTACAACATAGGTTTGAGAAAGATTTGATATACATAGCGAGTCAATTTTGTTATTTATGGATTTATTGCTCCTGTCAATTTTTGCAGGGGCTTTAAATTTTTCCACATTGATCAAATAGGTTCTGTTGGTGGTTTTGGGTGGGCAGCCACGGTCCTGAATGGATACATTCACTGAATAGGCCCCTGGGAAACCGCAGCCTGGATTCCAATTAAAAGTGGTGCTAGCAGTACCGATCCCTGTCGCTGAAGGCATTGTGGCCAATGGACCAGAATACCCAAAGCCACCCGTCAATAAATTAGAAGTGGAAGTAATGATGATGGTGTCAGTACTGTTATCGTTGGCATTCACATTAAAGGTGACAGGCTGCCCCTCTTGCACATTGATCACTACAGAGGTAGCACCTCCATTGTCTGTGAGCACAGGGGCAGGGTTGAATGGGCAGGCTTTAGAAATCAACTGTAGCTCGCGTCTGGTTCTGCCCATGAGTATATCTACTCCATCTACATTGCGAAATTCCAATATTTCAAGAGCAACAACATAAAGACCTTGCAAAGGAGCCCTATAAGTACTCAATCCTGTAGAAGCATTAATAGAGGCAAAGCCACCCGGACCAAAAGGATTTACAATTGAATACCCACCAGCAGAATTGATTGTGACATTTGGAGGTGGTGGAGTGAATGTCGCTGGAGGAAATGTACTTCCAATTATGCTATTATAAGGAGTTACAAAGGAGTAAATCAATTGATCACCATCAGGGTCAACAGCATTGTTGATGAAGGTGGTGGTATCTCCAGTACAAATAGCAGGGATAGCAAGATCGGTAAATTGAGGACTTGAATTTCTGTAAATGGAGGGTGGAATAAAGGCGAAAAAAGAATTCCCTTGGCTTGCTGAGTTTACAAAATTTAAAACACCATTATTCCTACAGCATCTCTGCCATAAAAGATTGAACCCTGTAAAAGAGACCGGTAAATTGACTATTCCCTCGTATAAATTTAAAGTCACATTTACACTATCAATTCCTGGGATATTGCAACCTGTCGGTAATGGTGGGTCTACATTTTGAGGAACCGAATTCAAGGTTAGCGTTTGAATGAGTTGATTGTTTACTGTATTGTACACTCCTATTCTGGCAATAGGCTCAATACCCGAAGGAAAAAGGGAGGGCGGATTCCTGTCCACATACACCGATAACTTAATCCGATAGCGGAAGGGTGTTGCAGCAGGACCATTTTGATCTATGAATTCATAAGTAAGATCTCCTCCTACTACGTGGGTAGCATAAGTTTTTACTTGCAAAAACAAAAGACCTATGAGTAATAGATTACTGTATAGTAGTTTTCTCATTCTTAAATTTCTCTTAAATGCAGGGTTAAGCTATTCTTTCACAAGCTTTTTTCTTTCTAACCCATCTTTGGTTTTGATGGTAATCATATACAAGCCAGAAGATAAATCTCCGATTGAAAGCTTATACTCTTTTATAGGTTCGTATTGGTCGGAATCTATCGTTTTAATGCTCTTTCCGGTGAGATCCGTAATCTCTATAAATTCGATTCGCTGATCTTTTTGAAAGACTAAGACTACCTCATGAGAGGCCGGATTGGGAAATAGCTCGAAAGAGGGATTTATGTGCGTATTCGACAAAAGTCCTGAAACAATATTTCTTCTAATGGTGAAGTCTAGCGCGTGACCTAAGTTGATGGTTCCGCAGCCATTCACCGGAAGTTCAGTTACTTGGTCCACAGACACCCTCATCCTTCTATCTCCTGGAGAAGTGGCTCCTGGAATTGTTAAATTCATAGTTTGAAGACCAGTAACGTTGATTCTATTCATCACGCGCTCTGTAGCTGAAAAGAAACCATCGTTATTCCAATCAATCCAAACCGACAGGTTTTGACCTTGTAAAGTGTCTAACTGAACAGAAAAAGAATAAGTAGAATCTGCCAATACCTCTGCAATCAATCCGCAAGTGTGATTCCAATAGCCAGCCTCCACTTGTGGTACAGAATAATTAAAGGTATTCAAACTCACACCAATTACCCCTGCACCACAGCAAGTAGAGAGCACTTGCGGAGTACAGCTTGCACCTACCAAACCAGGACTGCTGCCAAACGATTGAATCAATGATGGCTTTACTACAGTATCGCTCCCAAGAGGACTTGATGCGATCAACCGAACATCATAGCTGCCAGGAAGAGGATAAGCAGTAGTAGGATTTTCTAAGGTAGAATTCAATCCATTGCCAAAACTCCAATTGAAATTAAGAGCTCTGTTTTGAGACTTGTTGGTAAATGCAATGACATCTGATGGGCAGGCATAGCGCTTAGATACAGTGAAATCTGCTATCGGGGCACCCACAGGGTTTGTGATATTGATCGCATAATCTTCTACTTCAGCCGATGTCAAATTGGTGGCGCATGCATTTGTACTTGGTGGATTGTCTTTAATCCTCACCCTCATGCGGGTTTCTCCTACTGTAGCAGTACCGGAAATAGGAATTTCAGCATAGAATAGATTTCTACCTGTCCTAGTTACCAGTTTTTCTGTAGTTGCGAAAACTCCATTTCTATCTAGATCTATCCACACTTCTACCACACTCAACTGATTCAAAGGGCTTACTCCATCGATGCGTAAACGTAGGGTATTGCCTCTCACAATATCAATTAATTGAGTAGTGTAGTTTCCATAGCCTTGAGGATCTTGAGCTGAAGTTTGCACCACCCCATTGATGTCTACAGAAGTAATATAGCGCAAGGTGTTATTATGCCCTCTACTCAGACAATAAGTTGGTAAGCAAGGGGTAGAATATCTCACAAAATCTTGCACAAATACACTATCGCATCCTATGCTATTGCAAGCCTTCAATGCTACAGAATAAGTACCCGTGGTGGTATACGTTTTCGTGGGGTTAGCCAAGGTAGAGGTAGTGCCATCTCCAAAATACCACAGGTAGGAAGTAGGTACATTGGTAGTGTTGCTTGTAAAAACAAATGTGCCTGTACAGCTTACTGGATTGGGCACACTAAAGCTAACTACAGGAGCATTGGTAATAGGTTGGATAACGACTGAATAATCTTCAAACTGACCCTGTTGCACATCAGCACATGGGTCGAGAGGAAGACCATCATTGAAATTGCTTCCCACTCGAAGTCTTAATTTCTTGCCTGTTATGGCAGTCTGATTGATGGTAAAATTACCAGAAATTACCCCTGTCCCTACCGCCTGAAACAAGCGCTCATTGGTTTCGAATTGTCCATTGTCATTTAAGTCAATCCATAAGGCTACTTTTTCCTGAAACGAAGTACCCACAGTCAAGGAAATATTAATTTGGGTTCCCAATTGTACGTTGGCAAAAGCTGTAAGACAAGTGCGGTCTCTATACCCTTCAGTGGCATTGGCACTGGTAAAATTCAATCCACCTACATTGATATTGGTGATACCAATATTGCAACAAGTGTTGGTAGTTTGCGGTTGGCAGTTTACTGCTTTAGGGCCTCCTACCGATGTTACATTGACCGTATTTGTTACTGAATCACAACCGTTTGCATTGCAAGCCACCAACTTCACCATGAAATTACCAGCTGTAGCGTAGGTATGTGTGGGTGAAAAAGCGGTACTAGAATTTCCATCACCAAACGTCCAAAGGGTGGATGTTGGACCTCTGAGACTGGTATTGGTAAAGGGTACAGTTCCATTGCAACCCAATGTTGAAGGGACAGTAAATGAAGCCAATGGAGGCAAAGGATTGTTGATTAAAAAGATACCATAGTCTTCTGATTGTCCATTTTGATAAGGACCACAAGGACCTGGGTTTCCACCCTGCAATGCGTCAACCGATGCTATGCGCATACGCAGAACTTTATTCTGCACTACAGCACCCGTAATGGTAATGAACCCTGAATGAGTGAATGCATTTAGACTTTGAAATACCCGCTCTGTAGTATTGTCTAAAATTCCATCATCATTCAAATCAATCCAAATCGCTAAATTTTCATTTCTGAAAGTTCCATTTAATATACTCACAGGAATGGATCTTCCAGCAGTATCCCTTACAATTCTAGAGCAGCTAAAATCACGATTCCCCTCAGAAGCATTGCCAGAGATAGATACCATATTCCCAATAGTTACAGAGCTGATGCCTACATCACAGCACACAAATGTTGCCGTTGGGGTGCATGCCGCATATTTTGGACCTGTAATACTGTCTATTTGAATGTAGTTCACCCGTATTATTGAATCACACCCAAATGCATTGCAGACTTTAAGTATTACAGAGTATAGTCCTGGGCTTGTATAGTAATGTGTCGGGTTAGCATCTGTACTGGTCTGCCCGTCACCAAAATTCCAAATACTTTGTGTTACAATTCCAGTAGATTGATTGGTAAACCGCACCCCTCCATTACAGGGATTGAAATCTGTGGTGTTAAAAGAAGCTACTGGAGGCACACTTGAAGATCTAACAATGATACCGTAATCCTCTCCTTGGCCAAAGTTGATCGTACCGCATCCTGTATTATTGGCAGCCAAATTATTAAAGCTTGAAATGATCCTCATGCGAAGCAATTGATTTTTAACTGCAGTATTAGGGATTAAAATGGATCCAGAATGAAGGGTGCTATTTGCAGAATTGAATACCACCTCTCCAGCATTAAACACTCCATCGTTGTTATAATCAATCCACACTTTTACATTCTCTGGGAAGGTTGGTCCTGTATTGACATTTATAGAGTAACTAAGCCCTTCTGTAACCTCTGCTACTGCATCGCATATTCTGTTTTGATATCCTTCGGTGGCTCCTGGAGAACTAAAATCAATGGTGAAAAACCGAACCCTGTATATTCCTGTGTTAACACCACTGCTTCCTGTCACAGGATTACACACTGACGCAAGAGGTGTCCCAGCGAATTTAAATGCATTGGTCACAATAATACTGTCTACGCCAAAAGGGCCAGTAACTCTTAATTTAACAGTATAGTTGCCAGGGCCAGCATAGGTGTGTGTTGGATTCTCCTGGGTAGAGGTATTCCCATCCCCAAAATCCCAAAAGTAACTGGTCACCGTATTTTGCGATTGATTTACAAATTGAGCCACAGGGCTGCAACTACCAGACCCATTTACAGAAAAGGCAGCTACTGGTGCAAGCAAGTTTGGAAGTACTACTACAGTATAGTCCTCGGCCTGACCATGCACAATTCCGCTACAAGTGGTATAGAGCCCTCCCACAAAATCCGAAATTACACGCAATCTTAGCGGTGTGTTGAATAGAAGTGCCGAATCAGAAACGGTGATTGTACCAGATGGGTTGATTTGATTTAATGCAGTATACACCAATTCATTGGGTGTAAATATGCCATCGTTGTTGTAATCCAACCAAATTCTAGTGTCCTGAGGGAGAGATCCAGTAGTTATACTGATACTTGCAGAAATACCACTGGTGATAGTGGCTACGCTACCACAAGTAAAATTCCTATATCCTTCTGAAGCATTGCCACTGCTGCGATTGATGCCACCAAACTGAAAGTTTAAAATGCCATACCCGCAGCAATAGTTTAGAGTAGTAGGTGTGCAAGATGACGCAGTGGGAATTTGATTGCTAAATGTGATCAACTGACTTTTGGTAAGTGTATCCGTTCCTG
>DAINOB010000111.1:0-7414 GCA_036735585.1 Cytophagales bacterium
AAAGAGCCTATACCCACAAGAGGAGGAGGCAGTATTCCAATTGTAGCCCTTTTCGAGAAGGAACTAGGATTAAAATCAGTACTCCTTGGTTTTGGACTGGATACTGATGCTATTCATTCCCCAAATGAGCACTACGGGTTATTTAACTATTTTATTGGAATAGAGACAATTACTTATTTTTATGAGCACTACACCCGTCTGATGACTGGTAAATAATATTCCTAAAACTCACTTGTAACATTCAGAGCCTACCTATTTTGGAGCTCAACCCATCATGAAAAAAATACTAGTGCTTTTGTTGTTGGGGTCAGCGTGTGCGCTCAATGCCCAGATCTTAAAACCTGCCAAGTGGGCGGTATCATGGAAAGAAAAGGGAACCTTGGCATCTTCGGAAGCTACATTGGTTTTCACTGCGCAAATAGATAAAGATTGGTATTTATACTCTTCAGATTTTGATCCCAATCTTGGTCCAATGGTTACAGAGTTCAGCTTTGTAAACAATGACGCATTTGAAACTATTGGGTTGATTAAGCCCATAAATCCATCCAAAAAATATGATGAACTATGGGGAGGAGAATATACTTACTTCAAAGGAGAAGGTAAATTTCATCAAAAAGTAAAAATTAAACAGTCTGGGAAAACATTGGTAGCCACAGTATCCTACCAAGTATGTACAGATGTTGATGGCAAGTGTATTCCTTTTGAGGAGGAATTTAGCATAATCCTACCTACAGTGGCGGCAAAGCAGGAAAGTGTTTCACAACCTGCTATAGAGCAAGCCTTACAACAAGTGCCCTCAGAAGATAGTATTGTTGCAAATAAAGAGGATATACAGCCAGTACTAGAAAATACTGCAAAGACAGAGTCAGCAGTAAAAAGTAAAGCACCCTCGCCTGCGGCTCCTGGAAAGGAGATTTCCTTGCTTGCGTTTTTCTTTATCGCTTTTGGTGCAGGGTTGATTGCACTCCTTACCCCATGCGTATTTCCGATGATACCTATGACCGTAACCTTCTTTACAAGAAGCAGTCAGAAAAGGCTAGATGGGATAAAAAATGCATTATTCTATGGATTTTCAATCATAGGTATATATACCATTATTGGTACCATAGTAGCCAAAACCATTGGTCCTGAAGCTGCAAACTTCTTAAGTACACATTGGATCCCAAACATTTTCTTTTTTCTTATCTTTTTGATTTTTGCAGCCTCGTTTCTGGGAATGTTTGAAATCGTACTTCCAAGCTGGATTGTAAATTCTGCCGATAAGCAAGCAGACAAAGGAGGCCTTTATGGAGTGTTCTTCATGGCTTTTACCATAGTTTTGGTTTCCTTTTCATGTACTGGACCCATTGTAGGGAGCATTCTTGTAGAAAGTGCGTCTGGAGCAAACCTCAAACCCATTGTGGGCATGTTTGGATTCTCGCTTGCTTTTGCAATTCCATTTACCCTGTTTGCCATATTCCCATCTTGGTTAAGTGGACTGCCTAAATCTGGAGGATGGTTGAACACCGTAAAAGTAGTTTTAGGCTTTTTGGAACTGGCGCTTGCATTTAAGTTTCTAAGCATTGCCGACCAAGTGTATCATTGGGGAATCCTAGATCGTGATGTATTCTTGGCAATTTGGATTGCAGTATTTGCCTTGCTAGGAGTTTATTTGTTGGGTGGTATTCGCTTACCGCATGATAGCCCAATGGAAAAACTCAGTGTAGGCAGACTCTTGCTTGCCACATTCGTGTTTAGTTTTGTGATCTATTTGATTCCAGGCATGTGGGGAGCTCCTCTTAAGACACTTACAGGTTACCTTCCGCCAATGACCTCGCAGGATTTTGATCTAAGTGCCCAAAAGACAAACTACAGCGGCTCACCTAGCTTAAGCAAAAGTGTAAAATTTGGTAGTCTATTTAAGCTGCCACACCAACTAGAAGGCTACTTTGATTACAAAGAGGCTCTTGAAGCATCCAAAACAGAGAACAAACCTATTTTCATTGACTTTACCGGACACGGATGTGTAAATTGTAGAGAGATGGAAGCCAGAGTGTGGTCGGATCCGAGGGTTTTGAATCTGCTTCGCGAGAAGTATATAGTTTTAGCCCTCTATGTAGATGATAAGACTGAACTTCCTCAGGAAGAATGGATTACCTCGACTTATGATGGCAAGGTTAAAAAAACCATAGGATCCATTAATGCTACCCTGCAGATTACCAGATATAACAACAATGCCCAACCTTTCTATGTGCTTCTTTCTCCCGAAGAATCTCTGCTCACAGAACCAATCGCCTATGATCTTAACGCTGATAATTTTGTAAACTTCCTAGAAAAAGGCCTGGAGGCTATGCGGTAATTAAAGGGCTTCAAGATCTTGGTATACTCCTTCACAATATCTCCTGCAGTTCAAGCTCTCGGACACAGCCTTGGGCTTAAATATAGATTTTCCCATCAAGGCACGAACGCATTCCTGTACCCCCTCAATAATGGAAGGGTGAGGATGAATAAGCTCCGCCAACTCTGATATGCCTTTATTCATAGAGATCAAGAGTGCCACCGCCTGAATGGCACTTGAAGCATGCTCGCCTAAGGCACGCATACCTAGGATTCGCATTTCTTCATCATCAGTTACCAATATTTTGAAAAAACCTTGGGTATTCCTCATCGCCACTGCGCGTGCAATGCAAGAATAATCCATAGAAACCACCTTATAGGAAAGACCCATTTTTTTTGCCTGTTGCTCGTTGAGCCCTACTCCAGCTGCTTCCGGATTTAGGAACATAATGGTGGAAATGTTGTCGTACTGGAGTTTCTGCTCGGTATGGGTTATTATTTTCTCTACGGCATGCCTACCTTCCAATTCACCCACATTTACCAAGGCAATGTCTGCGGTGAGATCACCTACAGCATAGATATTGGGTACAGAAGTACGGGTATCATCATCTTCAATATAGCCTGATGGCGTGAGTTTCAAGCCTATATTTTCTAGCCCTAAGGATTCTAGGTTTGGAATTCTGCCTATAGATATCAGAGCCTTATCTACAATGTATACCTCATTAGGTCCATTTTTCTGGGTAATCTCAAACACCACTTTACCGTCCTGATGCCCCATAGAAGCCAATCCTGAGTTTTTAAAAATGGTCACTCCTTGAGCTTGCATGTTGGCCTCAATAACTTTGGAAACTTCTGCATCCTCAAAGGGCAGGATACGATCTTCACGGGCAATAATGTAGACTTTCGTTTTGCCAAAATTTGCAAAAATGGTGGCAAACTCGCACCCAATGACACCAGCACCTACAATGACAAGACTTTCAGGAAATGAGGTAAAATTGAGGATGCCGTCACTTGTCACAATATTCTTTTCGTCAATTGGGACATTTGGCAAGTACCTTGGTCTGCTGCCAGTGGCTAAAATGACATGCTCCACATGCACACGCTCGCTTGATCCGTCTACATGTGTTATCTCAATAGTATTGGCATCAATCAATCGAGCATGGCCTTGCTCAAAACAAAATAGCTCAGCAGGTGTCGTGCGGTTGAGCCAGTAAATATGATTTTCAAGAGTGGCTTTTCGCTCAAACACTGCCTCTTTCACCTCGTTCATTAATTCTTCAAAGGTGATCTTGGCCTCTTGGTTGCCATACTTGTCCGATCGTTTACGAAGATTCAGAAACTCACGGGATATCTCCCACATGGTTTTTGAGGTAAGCGCACCATTGTAAATGCCTGCTCCTCCAACCTTGGCTTGCTCAATAAGAATTACTGGCTTTTTAAAATCATAGGCCCTCATGGCAGCAGCATATCCTGATGGTCCCCCACCGATCACACCTATTTCGTAGCTTCTCATTTGTGGTAATTCATAGGTTAAGTAAGGTTGAAAAGTAGGCAAATTTTATAGAACAGTAAAGTTGCAGCGTATTTCCGCAAGACTGAAAAGTATAAAAGATGTTGAAAAACGATCAGCATAAGCCAAAGGTAGATTTGTATATTTGCTATGTATGGGAAAAAGCAGCGCTGACACTCCTTTGATGAAGCAATATGCTGCCATCAAATCCAAATATCCTGATGCTCTTTTGCTATTCAGGGTCGGAGATTTCTACGAAACCTTTGGAGAAGATGCCATTAAAGCCAGCAAAATTCTGGATATCACTCTTACCCGCAGATCTAATGGTGCGGCCTCCAATGTGGAACTTGCTGGATTTCCATACCATGCACTGGATAATTATCTCCCCAAACTTGTAAGAGCAGGGCTTAGGGTAGCCATTTGTGATCAATTAGAAGATCCTAAAATGGTAAAAGGAATTGTAAAGCGTGGAGTTACAGAGCTGGTGACTCCAGGCATTTCCATGCACGATATGGTGCTGGATGTGAGACGCAACAATTATTTGGCTTCTATCTGCCCTGACAATGACCATGCGGGCTTGGCACTATTGGATATTTCTACTGGGGAGTTTTTAGCTGCAGAGGGCCATTGGTCTCTG
The DNA here is from genome assembly GCA_036735585.1 of Cytophagales bacterium. Taxonomy (GTDB): domain Bacteria; phylum Bacteroidota; class Bacteroidia; order Cytophagales; family JAIYAX01; genus JAIYAX01. The sequence continues at coordinate 4,464 of DAINOB010000111.1, forward strand.
ATCGAAAAATTGATCAGCAGCTTTAGTCCTTCGGAAATTATAGCCCCAAAGCACTCTAAAAAATTACTCAAAGACCATTTCTCAGATGGGTATCATCATTTTTGGCTTGACGATTGGGCCTTCGCGTATGACTTTGGCTATGAAAAACTTACCAATCATTTCAAAACTCAAAATCTAAAAGGTTTCGGGATAGAATCTCAAAAACTAGCCATTGCCGCAGCAGGTGCAATTCTACACTATCTAGAGGAAACAGAACACAAAGAGATTAGCCATATAGCTGCCATCAGCAGACTAGAGCAAGATCAATACGTATGGATGGACAAATTCTCTGTTCGTAACCTTGAGCTTACACAAGCCCAGCATGAGGGAGGAGTACCCCTGCTTCATATCTTGGACAAGACTTGCACCCCAATGGGCACCAGAATGCTCAGAAAGTGGCTTTCCTTACCTCTTAAGGACATTTCAGGGATTGAACAGCGGCTCAATACCGTGGAAAAAATGATTGCAGACAGCAACTTGTCTAGCACCTTAAAAAATAATCTAACGCTCATTGGAGACTTAGAGCGATTGATATCCAAAGTAGCCGTACGGAGAATCAATCCCCGCGAACTCTTGCAACTCAAGCGTGCCCTGCAACATACACTACCCATTCAGGAAGTACTCAAAATTAGTGGACACCCAAGCCTGATATCGTATGCGGATCGAATCAATCCGTGTATGGCACTTCTGGAGAAAATAAGCAAACAACTTCACCCTGAACCGCCTGCCCTTGTGCATCAAGGTGGCATGATAGCCGATGGGGTGAACGAGGAATTGGATGATTTGCGAAAAATAGCCTATTCAGGCAAAGACTATCTCATTAAGCTCCAACAAGAAGAAATACAGAAGACCGGTATAAGCTCACTCAAAATAGCTTATAATAAGGTTTTCGGCTACTACCTCGAAGTAACGCATACACACAAAGAACGTGTGCCCTCTACCTGGATAAGAAAGCAAACCTTGGTAAATGCCGAACGATACATTACAGAAGAACTCAAAACATACGAAGAGAAAATCCTCACCGCGGAAGATAAAATCGCAGTGATTGAGCAGCGTTTATACCAAGACTTGGTACTTGAAGCTTCAGAATATGTACTCCCTGTTCAGGAAAATGCACGAGTACTGGCATCTATAGACGTATTGCGCTCATTGGCCGAAGTGGCTGTGAAAAACAACTATGCAAAGCCTCAGCTTCATGAAGGATACTCTTTAGAAATAAAAGGAGGAAGGCATCCTGTAATCGAGTGTCAGCTTCCACCAGGAGAGGTGTATGTGGCTAATGACCTCTATCTAGATACCGAAGAGCAACAAATAATAGTTATCACAGGGCCCAACATGGCGGGTAAATCTGCTTTACTCCGGCAAGTAGCACTCATTGTATTGATGGCTCAAATTGGCTCTTATGTACCCGCAAAAAGTGCTTCTATAGGTCTCATTGATAAGATATTTACCAGAGTTGGCGCCTCTGATAACCTATCTAAAGGAGAAAGCACCTTTATGGTAGAAATGACAGAGACGGCCAGCATTCTCAACAACCTTTCTGAGCGAAGTCTAATCTTAATGGACGAAATAGGAAGGGGCACCAGCACCTATGATGGTATTTCCATTGCTTGGTCGATAGTAGAATATCTGCATAATCACGCCAAATATAGACCCAAGACCTTATTTGCTACCCATTATCACGAACTCAATGAATTGGCGAAGGATATGCCTAGAGTAAAAAACTACAATGTGGCCGTGAAAGAGGTGGATGACCGAGTGATCTTTCTACGTACCCTTAAGCCTGGCGGCTGTGAGCATAGCTTTGGGATTCATGTAGCTCAAATGTCTGGCATGCCCAATGCAGTGGTAATCAGGGCCGCAGAGATTATGCACCATCTAGAAAAAGATCCTAGCAGAAAGCAACAAAAATCTCGTGTGCGAGAAATTCCAGCCGTACAGTTGCAACTCAACATTTTCGAGCCCGGCAATCCCCATTATGCACATGCCATGCAGTTGATCGAAGAAATGGATATCAACCGAATAGCTCCCGTGGAAGCGCTACTAAAACTCAACGAGTTGAAGAAGATGATTCAGGCTGCAAAATCATTGGAAATAGCGGAGAAGTAGCTTCAATTTTTTGGCATTTAATCCATGTTAAAGGACTAATAGCGTCATTGGCTTAGCATGGTTTTTGTCTAATGGCATGCGTTAATTTCAAGGACGTATGAACAAATTCTTTTCGACAATACTACTATCTCTCTTAGGCGGATTGGCTGGTGCATGGATTTTTACCTCTTATCTTCATAAACCAGTAGAACCTCCGTCTATTGGGTATCAATATGTACAAGATACCAATGTGAAAACAGTAGCCAATCGATATACCAATTCAACAGAGTCTGTAGATTTCGTGAAAGCAGCGGAGCTTTCTACCAGAAGTGTCGTTTATATCAAGACCATCACCAAGGGCCGGGTTCAACTAGACTGGTTCGATTTCTTTTTTCAAGGTGGCAGGGAGCAGCAAGTGCTTAGCAGTGGATCGGGAGTCATCTTCTCTTCTGATGGTTACATCGTCACGAACAATCACGTAATCGATGGAGCCACACAAATACAAGTAATTCATGAGCGCACCGTATATGATGCAAACATCGTTGGTAGAGACCCTTCTTGTGATCTTGCTTTATTGAAAATTGAAGCCAAAAATCTACCTGTTGTGATGCTGGGGAGCTCCCGAAAGGTAAAAGTTGGTGAATGGGTGATAGCAGTAGGAAATCCTTTCAATCTTACTTCTACTGTTACAGCAGGTATAGTATCTGCAAAAGGGAGAAACCTCAATCTTTTAAGTAGCCAATTCCCTATAGAAAGTTTTATCCAAACTGATGCAGCCATCAATCCAGGAAATAGCGGTGGAGCACTGGTAAACATTGCGGGAG
>DAINOB010000112.1:0-7376 GCA_036735585.1 Cytophagales bacterium
GCAAATCTGGAAGGTATTTGGTTTTGAAAATCAAGAATACTGGGTAGTAATGAATGATAAGATTTACCAGGTATCATTATCTAATGCAAACTTAGATGAACAGATAGACTCAACTACTTTAAGGACTTTGGACTTAGGCAACAATAACATTTTCGTTAAAGACGAACAGAATGTTCTTTGGATTGGGTGCTACGAAGGGCTTGCATCCATTGATTTGAACAAAAAAGAGCGACCCAAATCAAACTATTATTGTACAGTTCGTAAAGTTACCCTTCGAGGTCGAAAACAACTTTTTAAGGGAAACTTTTACAAGTTAGACCCATTAGGAAAAAAAACCCTTTCTCAATTCCAAACAGCTCTTAACATACCTGAATTGAACAACGATGAAAACTCCCTGGTTTTTGAGTTTGCAGCCATCAGATATGAATCGAATATAAAACTTGAATACAGCTATATGCTGGAAGGCTATGACGAAGAACCTAGCACATGGAGCAAAGTCAACAATGCGACTTATACCAATCTTAATCCAGGAGAGTACAGATTCATTGTAAGAGCAAAAGATATTTATGGTGTAGTTTCAGATAAGGCAGAATTCACTTTTAAAATCAATCCTCCCTGGTATGAAACTACTTGGTTCTATATGGTACAAGTAGGTTCGTTGATGGGTATGGTATTTTTATCTTATGTGTATAACAGATCAGGGCAAAATTCGAAATTGTCACACATTCTTACTTTAGTGACCATCATCACATTATTTGAATTTCTAATTCTATTCTTCGAAGGATATGTAGATGATTTTTCGGGAGGTGTACCCGTGTTCAAATTATTGATGAATGTTGTGCTGGCTATTTCCCTTAACCCTATAGAGAAGTTTATTGGGAGGCTTTTGATGTTGAGTTCAAATGATTAATGCTTCTCGTATTTTTTAGGAGCGATCAAGAAACCAAAAGACTCTGCACCATCTTTTGAATGAACCTTATGATGGATATAGTGTGCATTCATAATCCTTTTCATGTACTTGCTCTTGGCTATATATTTAATTTTCAGCCTTCTGTGAACAATAATATCATGAAAGACAAGGTAGAATATGCCATAGGAGGTGATGCCGAGGCCTACATAGACCAGCCAAGATAATTGAGGGACTTCAGAACCCAGCACAATGGTAAAAATTGCAGGTACTGAGAACACGAGAGCGAACAGATCATTTTTTTCAAAAAATCCCTTATTTACTTTATGATGCGATTCGTGCCATGACCACAGAAAGCCATGCATAATGTATTTATGTGTAAACCATGCAACTCCTTCCATTAGAAAGAAAGTAGCAATTACAATCAGTACATTGAAAAAAGTGGTCATAAACTATTCGAGTTCCTCCAATTTTTGTTTCACTTGCTCCATAAGCCACATGGGGGTACTGGTGGCTCCACATATACCGATCGTGTCGTTTGGTTGAAACCACTCCCTTTTTAGCTCGCCTGCATTAGAAACAAAATAGGTGTGATCGTTAGTTTCCTTGCATACATTATAAAGCACTTTACCATTAGAAGACTTTGAACCTGATACAAAAACAATCTTTTTAAACTGTCGTGCGAAATACCTTAGTTCCTCATCACGATTGGAAACTTGCCTACAAATGGTGTCATTTGGATTTACCCGTATACCTCTTTGCTCCAATATTTCTTTGATCTCATAGAAGCGTTGGGTGCTCTTTGTAGTTTGGCTGTAGAGCGTGATAGACTCTGGCATGCTATCAATATCCAATTCGCTGATATCTTGAAAAACAACCGCTTCTTGATTGGTTTGTCCGAGTAATCCTAGAACCTCTGCATGCCCATGCTTCCCATAAATGTAGATATTCTCTTTTTTGTCAAAAGAGGACTTAATCCGATTTTGAAGTTTGAGCACTACAGGACAGCTTGCGTCAATAAGTTCTAGATTATTCTGAAGTGCAAGCTCGTACGTGGAAGGAGGTTCACCGTGTGCACGAATCAAAACTTGTTCGTCATTTAAATCTTTAAGTTGCTCGTGATCAATGATCTGTAGCCCTTTTTCCTGTAGTCTTTTTACCTCTTCATCATTGTGAACAATGTCACCCAGGCAGTATAGCTTTCCTTTTTCATTTAATATGTCTTCAGCCATCTCGATAGCATAGATTACTCCGAAGCAAAATCCGGAGTTCGTATCTATTTGTACTTTTAGATTGAGCATGACATTAAGAGTAAGCTTGATTCCATAACCTGAATTTTCACAAAAAGTTTAGCCTAAATCGGCAGTATGATTTGATGAGAAGAAAAAATTTCTCTTCGTCAGCAACCCGAATCCGCTCTTGCATGATTTTCTTAGCAGGCAAATTCTTGATTTTCTCGAATAGCTTGAGGTAGTAAATGTATGCTAGGTACACTCCTAGTCGAGCACCTTTGGGCAACATCAATATGCCTTGAAAGCCTGCATCAAAGTCAGCCTTTATATCGGCTTCTATTGATTTCTTTTGCTGATTATCAAATTGCTGAAAATCCACCCCTGGAAAATAAACCCTACCTCTTTCCTGAAAATCACTTTTAACATCCCTTAAAAAATTTACTTTTTGAAATGCTGCTCCTAAGTGCCTTGCTGGCTGTTTCAACTGTTGATAGAGGACTTCCTCACCTTTACAGAACACTTTGAGACACATCAATCCTACTACCTCCGCAGATCCATAGATATATTCTTCATATTGTTCTGGATTGTAATCTTTCTGATCTAGGTCCAGTTCCATGGAATGTAAGAAGGCATCTATAAGCTCTAGATCTATGTGGTACTCATTGACTACCATTTGAAAAGCATGGAGAATAGGATTCAAGCTTAATTTCCTAGTTATAGCATCATAGGTATCTTCTCTGAACCTATTCAATAAATAAGCCTTATCATGCTCATGAAAAGTGTCCACAATTTCATCCGCGTAGCGCACAAAACCATAAATGGCATAAACTGAGGGTCGGTAAACAGGAAATAGTGTGCGAATACCCAACGAAAAAGAGGTGCTGTATTTCTGCGTTACAATTTTGCTACAAAGGAGAGTGGTGTCATCAAAAAGAGACCTCATGTCTGTGATGTTTATCTATAATCTTTCTCAATCTCATCGGCTACTACTTTCCCTGATATGAGGGAAGGTGGTACTCCGGGCCCTGGAACAGTAAGTTGACCAGTATAATACAAGTTATTAAGTTTTTTGTTAACCAAAGATGGCTTCAAGATAGCAGTTTGGAATAAGGTATTCGCCAGTCCATACGCATTGCCTTTAAAAGCGTGGTACTGATTTTTAAAGTCTTGATGAGCAAAACTCCTTTTATAGATCACATAAGGCCTTATATCTTCCCCACAATACTTTTCTAGTCTGTCCATGATCATGTGATAATATCGCTCACGAATTTCTTCAGAATCATCAAGATCAGGAGCAGCTGGCATTAGCAAAAATAAATTTTCCATCCCTTCTGGCGCACCTGATGGATCAGTCTTAGTAGTGACACTTGCATAAAAAAGTGGATCGCTAGGCCACTGCGGCTTCGTATAAATTTCATGCGAATGCAGGCCAAAATCTGCATCAAAAAACAAATTGTGGTGCAAAAGATTAGGAATTCTCTTACTCACACCGAGATAAAACAATAAGGAAGAAGGAGCCATCACTCTTTTGTCCCAATAAGTATCACTATAATTTGAGTACTCAGGGGCAAGAATATTCTTGTCCACATGGTGGTAATCAGCACCTGCAACTATGATGTCTGCTTTCAATTTCTGTCCCGATGCCAATACAACTTGTTTAATTGACTTTCCTTCGTATTCGAATGATACCACTTCATCACTGTAGACAAACTTTACCCCCAGTTCGGTTGCCAGGCTCACCATCCCTTTAATTATTTTGTGCATTCCCCCTTCCGGATACCAAGTGCCCAATTTCATATCAGCATAATTCATCAAACTATACAGTGCTGGAGTGTTTTGAGGGATAGCTCCTAAGAATAAAATAGGAAATTCTACTAGCCTAAGTAGTTTGTCGTTCTTAAAGAACTTTCTCGCGTGCTTGTAAAATGAGGTAAACACATCCATTTTGATGATACCTAACAGCAAGCGAAGGTCAGCAAACTCAAGAAGGGATCTACTTGGGCGATATACTAAATCATTGATGCCAACCTTGTATTTGTAGGCTGCTTGTTCCATAAACTTACGTAGGCTGTCACCCGCACCAGATTCATAAGTATCAAAAAGTTGACAGAGCTCATCGAAATTAGAAGGAAGATCAACGGTATGATTCTCTTCAAATACTACCCTATAAGATGGACTTAAGCGATGTAAATGGTAATAGTCAGTGCTTTTCTTCCCAAAATACCCAAAAAAAGTTTCGAAGACATCGGGCATCCAATACCAACTTGGGCCCATGTCAAAGGTAAATCCGTTCTCCTTGAATTCCCTTGCCCTACCTCCAGGTTGATCGTTTTTTTCAATAAGTGTTACTTGGAAACCTTTGTGAGCAAGATGGCAGGCTGCTGACAATCCAGCAAAGCCACTGCCAATTACCAATATTGACTTTTCGGGCATAAAAAAAGGGTTATTTTACTAACCCCTTCCTATGCCATATGGTTTTAAACTTTCTTTCAAATCCTTTCTGGCTATGTGAATTCTATTTTTCACAGTACCTATTGGGATATGAAGATGGTCTGCAATTTCATGGTATTTGAAGCCATTGAAATGCATCATAAAAGGAGTTTTGTAATTATCGTCCAATCTATCAATTGCAGCCTGAATATCCTTCATAGCGAAAGATGTAAATGCCATATTTTCAATTAGAGACTCACTAGAGTTGATGTAATGAAGATTGTCAGTGGTATCGATGAAGGTATTTCTTCTTACCGCTCTTTGATAATTGGTAATGAAAGTATTCTTCATAATTGTGTAAAGCCATGCTTTCAAGTTCGTGCCCTCAGAGAATTTATCCCTATTCACAAACGCTTTCATTGCTGTTTCCTGAAGCAAATCGTTTGCTTCTTCTGAATCTTTGGTAAGTCGTAGAGCAAAAGGCTTTAGTGACTTTGTCATCTTTCCTATTGTTTGACTGAATTCGGCTGTTGTCATGGCTTCAAAAAATTGTCTGTACAAACATAGGTATTATTTCGGAGCCTCCAAATATTTTGTTTAATATTTTTATCATTTGCCTAAACAGAATGTGGATCCACTATTAAAATCCTGAACCGCCTCAAAACCATGTCAACAATGTATAGACGCCACATAAATAGCAGTATAGCTGGTAAAGCAACTGTTCTATTGAATGATGTACTTGTTTAAACATAGACGTAAATCGGTAAACAAAATACAATAAGCACGGAGGTCTTTTCAAGCTTCTAGACATATGAATTCATAATTTTTGATCTTTGGGCATGGGTATTTTGGATTGGTGGATCGTAGCAGGCTACTTGATCGTAACTGTTTTCATAGGCTGGTGGTCTGGAAGAAGATCGTCAAATACTGGATCAGAGGACTTTTTCCTTTCTGGCAGAAATATTCCTTGGTGGATGTTGGGCATCTCTATGGTTGCCACCACCTTTTCGGCTGATACACCAAACTTGGTAACTGATCTAGTAAGACAGTATGGAGTCGCAGGTAATTGGGCATGGTGGGCATTTTTGATCACAGGGATGATCACTGTTTTTGTGTATTCCAAGCTGTGGAGACGATCAGGCATGTCCACAGATTTGGAATTCTATGAGATCAGATACTCGGGTAAAGTGGCTGCTTGGCTCAGAGGCTTCCGTTCCATTTATCTTGGCTTGGTATTCAATGTGCTCATTATGGCATCGGTATCTCTGGCTGCAATCAAAATGGGTAGTATCTTATTGGGATTAGCACCTTGGCAAACCTTACTACTTGCAGGCTCAATTACACTGTTTTATAGTTTATGGGGTGGTTTAAGAAGTGTGGTGTACACAGATATTTTACAATTTCTCCTAGCAATGGCGGGCTCTATTGCTGCAGCATTATATTTAGTCGATTATACCTCCAAGGGCAATTGGGCTACACTTTGGGACTACCCTGAGGTGCAAGAAAAAATGAGTTTTCTCCCTTCTCTGGATCGCACAGATTTGTGGGTCACCTTAATCTTTGTTCCCTTATGTGTGCAGTGGTGGAGTGCTTGGTATCCTGGAGCTGAGCCTGGTGGTGGTGGTTATATTGCTCAGAGAATGCTGGCAGCAAAAAATGAAAAAGATGCAATGAAGGCCACTATGCTGTTTACCCTATTCCACTATGCTATTAGGCCGTGGCCGTGGATTTTGGTGGCTTTTTGCTCACTTGTAGTTTATCCCGATTTGGAAAGTTTAAAAGTTGCCTTTCCAGAATTGCCTGCACATCAGATTGCCAATGACATGGCATATCCAGCGATGATCAGAATGCTCCCAACTGGACTTATGGGGGTAATGGCTGCTGCTTTGATGGCGGCATTTATGTCTACACTGTCTACTCACCTCAATTGGGGTTCTTCTTATCTGGTTTTAGATTTCTATGCAAGGTTTATTAAGCCAGAAGCCACTGAGAAAGAAAAGGTTTATGTAGGCAGAATTACCACCGTACTCTTGTTATTATTGGCTGTGGTGCTCTCGCTTTTTTTATCCAATGCTTTACAGGCTTTTGGACTTCTTCTTCAAATCGGAGCCGGAACAGGACTGATATATTTTCTCCGTTGGTATTGGGATAGGATCAATGCATATACTGAAATATCAGGAATGCTGATCTCCTTTTTGACAGCTATTTTTCTGGAGCTCATCTTTCCAGTGATCAGTGGGTATGAATTAAGCTTCTCGACTAAAATGCTTATCGGTGTAGGCATTACTACCATTGGTTGGGTAACTGTAAGCTTATTGACTCCACCGGAGAGCAAGGAAGTGTTGAAAAATTTCAAAGAGAGTGTGTTTGCAGAAGGTGATCAGCATAAAACAACGCTCAAAAAATCTCTGATAAAAGCACTTGCTTCAACAGCAATGGTTTACTGCATCTTATTTGGAAGTGGATTTATTTTCTATGGGCAATATGTATGGGCTGGCTTTTTACTCGTTCCAGGTATTTTAATTGCCTTCTTTATCTTCAGAAAGCTTTGAGTCCAACTCAGGACTTTGTTTCTTTTTAACCAGTTTGCCTATTCTGCGAAAAGTCTTCTTTTCGAATTCCCAAAAAAACTTGAACTGCCCAAAGATAAATCCATACCCTAACAATAACAGTTGATAAAGGGGCAACACTGTAATCAGGTAGATTAAAGTGCTTTGCCAGCCAGGCAAATGATCACTGACTCCAAGAACCAAAAACAAAGGTTTTTTTATAAATAATACTGACATCCCAGTGCAGGCAAAGACAAT
>DAINOB010000113.1:0-2370 GCA_036735585.1 Cytophagales bacterium
GCTTCAAACAAAAGCCTGATTTTAGCGGCAATCAAAAACTACGGGGCACCTTACTTTGCATAGTAGGCATGGTACCTTCCAACTATCAGTGGATTTCCAGAATAGCAGGAATGAGGGGTGATTTTGATCAGGGGATTATGTTATTGTCCTCTATTCCTCCAAATGACATTTTTTACAAAGAAGCCTTGCTGCTTCGAAAGGTGCTAAGCGAGCAATCGGGCAAGAAAGAGGTGCAATTATCAGCAGAAGAGCATGAGCGCATTACGCTTATGGAGGATAATAAAATTGCTAAGCTGATTTTAATTCGCCAAGCCATGCAGCAGCACAGTGATACTACAGCCATACGACTCATAGAGGAAATTACCCCAGCTGAATATGCCTCACTGCCCCTACTCTATTATTTGCGCGCTGAATTGTTTCTAAGAGCCGGGTATTATGGCAATGCAAGGCCCAACTATATGTCTTATTTGGCTGCCTGCCCTTCCTGTGATTTATCAAAGGATGCGACCTATAAGGCAGCCCTGTGTGCGGGTCTAGCTGGAAATACATTGAGATATAAAGAGGAGTTGAGCAAAGTGCAGTCGGTAGGCAAAACCTTAACAGATGCTGATCAATATGCCCAACATGCCTCTAAGAAAGTGTTGAATGCTACAGAACTTGATATGCTCACGCTTCGATTTAGCCTAGATGGTGGCTATATAGAAAGGGCAAACATGCTAATACCAATTATAGACACTGCAAACAGCATCATTGCTTTGGAGCTAAATTATCGAAAGGCTCGGCTCAAAGAACTGGAAGAATCGCCAGATTCAGCTTATTTACTCTATGAAAAGGTAGCACTTAATAGTCCCATCAAAGGATATTACTTTGGCCCAAATGCCTGCCTGAAACTGATGGAATATGCATCAAAAAATAATCAACCTGAGAATGTAAAAATCTGGTATCAAAGGCTCAAAAGGTTCAAAAAGTATCCCTATTCACAATCCATAACCGACAAAGCTGAGGATATATATTACAGTAGGTTTAACCGTTAGCGGTGTATTGACCCATACCCATTTGATTTTTCCAAGTCTCTAGCCTTCTATCCATCAAATAAAACCAAAGGGGAGGCAACAATGCGATGAGAATCATAGCAGGATATCCAGCAGGGAGTTGCGGACTTTCTTCCACATGATCCAATACCTGATATCGCTTAATTGCGTACGCATGATGATCCGAATGTCTTTGTAATTGAAATAAAAATAAATTGGAAATGAGGTGATTGGCATTCCAAGAATGAAGGGGATTTACCCGCTCATATTTACCTTCTGACGATAACTTTCTTACTATTCCGTAGTGCTCAATATAATCCACCAGCTCGAGAAGTGTAAAAGCAAGTATACTTTGCACAAAGAAGAATACCGGCACTTGCCAAGTATTTGTCTGCATCAATAGACTAAAAATCAACCAAAGCAACAATCCAAAAGCAATAGGCAGCACCGTGTAGGCGATCATGGCATTCGAATAATCCAAGCGATTTTTGCCCATACGCTCCAATCGATCATTTTCCAGATGCCAAGCATGTGTATACCCATGAAAAACTGCTCTTAACCAAAATGCATAGAAAGACTCTCCTCTTCTGGCTGTGGCAGGATCGCCAGGAGTGGCAACGCGTACATGATGTCCTCTGTTGTGCTCAATATAAAAGTGCATGTAGCATACAGATAAGAGCAATACCTTGGCATAAAACCGCTCTAAAGCAGATTTCTTATGGCCCAATTCATGTGCTACTGTAATTCCAATGCCCCCCGTAGTTAATGCAACACTCAAAGTAAGCCCAGATAGTTCTAGCCAATTCATAGTACCGCGGGCTATCATCAAACATGCCCATAGAATGAGCCCTAGCTGAACGTAGACCCAAGCATAGGTAACGTATCGATAAAAAGTATCTTCAGAAACATCCTTAATTTTATCACTTGAGATGTTATAGGAATCTTTCCCTACCCATTCATCCATAATTGGTATGATCAAAAAGACGAAAATGACGTTGGTAAAATTAAATCCACCACCCATATAGTACCCCCAAACCACCAGCAATGGCAGAACAAAAGCACTCAGATAGCCAAGTTTTCTCCACATATTCATAAGGGCTAAAAGCCAGACATTCATTCAAACCCTTTTGATTTATGCCCTCTACAAAGTGATAAACCAAAACAGATTGAATATCGAACTAACTCAAAACAAAACTATAAACATTCACGAAAATACAAAACCTGCAAATCAAGAATTCTAGAGAGAAAGAAATCCTGAGTACCGAGTAGCCAACTTACTTTAAGGCGATTAAAGATAGTTTAGATTTTTCGGCCTCACCCAGTTTGCTGTATATCGTTG
>DAINOB010000113.1:2470-7364 GCA_036735585.1 Cytophagales bacterium
TTTTGAACGATAATTAAACCAACCGATTCAAAAAATGAATAGTATAAAAATTGAATGCCATTAAGATGGCGTCTATTTAACAAAAGCATTTTTCATATAATCAAGACGATGGGAAATCTAATCTGCATACCTCTTACCAAAAACTCGAATCAAAGCATAAAGTAGTCCCAAGCCAACAGCAAAATTGATATACCAAGGCAGACCAATTGCCACAAATACGGTACTGCACAGTAAGCTAATCCCGCCCACCGTAAGCGCATAGGGCATTTGAGTGCGCACATGGGCTATATGATCACAATCAGAAGCCAAAGAACTCATGATGGTAGTATCAGAAATTGGCGAGCAATGGTCTCCCATCACTGAACCTGCCAGAACAACAGAGGTCATGTGGTAGATCAATTCCATAGCGTCCTGATCGCTCATCCCACTGGATTTTGCAACAGACCATGCCGTGGGCAGCATCAGTGGATATAGTATGGCCATAGTACCCCAACTCGATCCAGTTGCAAAAGCTATTAGAGCAGAAATAACGAAAGTAAGTCCAGGCAGAAACCAAGCAGAAACGTTACCAGCAAATATGGAAGTTATAAAATCTGCTGTTCTCATGTCTTCCGTTACTGCCGATAGCGACCATGCCAGGGTAAGAATTAGCATGGCTGTCAGCATGGTTTTAAATCCCATAAGCATAGTGCCTACCGCTTGATGCAAGCCCATGATCTTCTGCACCAAACTCAGCATCAACGCGGCAAGCAGTCCACTGAATGATGCCCAAAGTAAAGCGTCATATGCATTCGCGTTGCCAATAACAATTCCCAGTTTCCGGATTAATCCTATTTCTTGTGAGGTAGTGAGCATGTGTAGGTTGGCCCACGTGTTTGATGTATCCATTTTAGCATTTAAAGCTAAGAGCATCTCTTTGCTGGACTCTAATCCCGTGTAAATCAAAGCGATAATGGTAACTAGTATGACCATAGCCACCGGAATGAATGCATTCCACCATCGGGGATTTACTCCTGGAAGCGGGGTATACTGTTCCGCCTCTCCCTGCATACCTCCATCACTATTTGAGGATTTTGGTTCAGCTCCAGCCCGAGTATCTTTCTCTGCCTGCCACATAGGTCCAAAATCTCTCCTCATGTAAATCAACATAAATATGAAAATCAGTGTAAGAAATGGATAGAATGCATACTGTAGAGAATTCAAAAATATACTGTAAGCCCCTTCGCTGAGGTTGAGCTTATCAATTGCATCTTTGATATAACCCAACTCTGCACCAATCCAGGTAGTAACAAAGGCTACTGCGGCTACAGGAGCGGCCGTTGAATCTACCAGATACGCAAGCTTCTCTCGAGAAACTTTATACTTATCCGTAACAGGGCGCATAGTGTTTCCAACAATCAATGTGTTGGCATAATCATCAAAGAAAATGGCGATGCCTAACAACCAAGTAATCAGCTGGCTGGATCTATTGTCTTTGGCAAACCTGCTCAACACTACCACAATCCCGGCCATGCCCCCATTCCTTGATACCAAGGCCACCATGCCACCAATCATAGTAGAAAATAATACGACAGAGAGATGACCTTTATCCAGCAGACTGCCTAGAATATACCGGTCTATTGTATCCAGTAAGGCAGGAAAAAATGAAAACAAATTTCCACCTCTTAAAATAAAGGCACCAGCCAATATGCCAAGAAGCAAGGAAGCAACTACCTCTTTAATCCACAGAGCCAAGATGATAGCAAGTAAGGGAGGAATCATACTGAGCCATGCTGGCAACACGTTCACCTCATGTATTTTGGTTCCTAACGCTGGTATGGAAACCGCTAACTGAGAAGAGGATTGTACAGGAATATCCAATACCGCTTCTCCTTGATTAAAAATCAAAGTATAGTTTTGACCTGCTATCTGCACTTCTACCCTACCTTCAATGTCTTTTGAATACTTGCCAGTAGCACTAATGCCTTTAAACTTTAATCTGATGGTTCCCGAACCTATTAAGGTATGATTTCCCTCTAAATCAAAGTCACGCATTTGCTGTTCAGGACTTACCCTAAGGGTGTAAGTACCATCTTCATTGGCTTGTACTATACTTTGCCCTTGTGCCTCCCCTCTTTTTGGGGAAGACAGCGTGATGACTAACCCTAAAAACAGGACTTTAGCCATCAACACTAGGTTTAGCTTCTTTGCACAGTTCCGATTCACGAGATTCTCAAACGGTTTAAAAAATCAAATATGTAGAAAATGATGGAATGAGCATGATTTACTCAACATGTATTGTGCACAGCAAGCTATACTATCTCCTACTCACCATAAAAACACCCAAGAAAATCATGCATCCCGCTGCCACCTGTAATAATCCTAACTTATCTTTTCCTAGAAATAAAGCGATAACAATGGCAAGTATAGGCTGAAGGTAGATATAACTCCCTACCAATTCTGGCGAGGCCAAACGGATAGCTAGGGCATTTAATGCATAGGCAATGACAGTGGTAAAGAGGATGACATACCCTATAGACATCCATACATAAAGATCAAAGTTTGCCCACGAAACTTGCATTAAATCTTCCAATCCTACAAGCAACATAAAGGGCGAGGCATACACAAAAACCCACTTACTTAGTCGAATAGGATGAATGTCCACCATCATTGGTTTGGCAAGCACAAGATACAATCCATAACTGGCTGCATTGATTAAAATAAAAACATCTCCGAGAGGACTGGCCAAAGAGGAAATCCCAGTTTCTCCTTGAAAAATGAGCCATGCTGCTCCGCTAAAGCCCAACAAAACTCCCAGTATTTTTATCCAACTGACAGTTAATCGGAGCATTAGCCATGAAATAATCAACACCAAAATAGGTGTAGCGGTCATGATAAGGGAGGCATGAGAGGGAGAAGTAAGGCTTAGACCCTTGAAGAAAAAAAGTTGATTGATCATAACCCCGAAAACGGCACACATGAAAAGTCTTTTGTGTTGGCTAAAAGTCAAGGCTGGCTCGTGGGGATTCCTCCAATAATCGATTAGAATAAAAAGCAAAGCAGCTAACGACACCCTAATGGTAATAAGTGCCTCAGGTTTGAAAAACTCGGGCATGAGCGATTTGGCAATAGTATAGTTAGCACCGTATATCAAAGCCACTGCCCACAAGTAGAGATGAACCCTTGCTGAGTGCATATGGCTCAGATTCGCGCTACGATCCGTAGGTTAAAAAATCGCTGAGAAAGGGTATTGGGTACTGCAAACTGCCGATTTTGAAAATCACTGATCCAAAGATAGGAGATCACATTCCTAGCACCGACAAGGTTTAGCACTTCAAGACTAAGCCATATAGATTCAAAATATTTGGATTTGGGGTTTCCTGTATCGTTGAAAGTGATCAATTTAGAAAAGCCTATATCCGCTCTTCTGTAAGATGGTGCTTGAAAAAAATTGCGAAAAGCTAGGGAATTGGGTGGCCCAAAGGGTAAGCCCGTGGAATAAACCAAATTGAGGTACACCCTCAAAGTAGGCTGCCCGGGGATATAGTCTTGAAAGAAAATTCCCAAGTTTACTCTTTGGTCTGTGGGTCTTCTGATGAATCCTTTGCCATCATCCTCAATATCTTCCATCGTTTGCATAATGCCCAAGCTAAACCATGACTCAGCATCTTTGATAAACTCTCCACTCACACGTAGATCCGCACCTGCGGCATAGGCTCTTGCATTGTTGTTTGCAAAATATCGCAATCGGATGTTGTCTTGATCATAGGGCACTACATCCCAGAGGTATTTGTAGTATGCCTCAGAGGTGAATTTAAAAGGTCGACCCCACATGCTAAAATTGTAATCTGATCCTGCAATTACATGCATTGAACTTTGCGCTCTAAGTTCGGTATTGATGATCCCTTGCCTGTCACGCATTTCTCTGAAAAAAGGGGGTTGTCGATACACCCCTGCAGCAGCCCTAAAGACTATATCGTTTTTCCATTTTGGCTTGTAAGCAAGCTGAGTTCTGGGACTCAGCAGCCATTGCTTATTGAGGGTCCAATAGCCAGCTCGCAGTCCATAGTGCAGGGTAGTCTGCTCATTGATTTTCCAAGTGTGTTGTACATAGGCGTCCACACGGTCAGAAACCAAGGTATTGTTTGTCCTTACCACATCAAGAATCCGCACAAAATCAGAAGAATCAAGAAAGGAATACTCGGCATAGCGATCATTTAACCGCTCATTTTGATAGTAAAAGCCTGCTTCTACCTGATGGCTTTTATTTATTTCCCAATAACTTCGGTTGGCCAATCCTGTCATGTCGCCCTCCAATCGGTTTCTGGCATTGCTGTAAATGGATCCAATGCCAATGGTGGACACGCACTCATTGAATCCCGGGGTACCGAAGTTGGAGTTCACATCACAAAGCCTGTACCCTCCTTCTACATCAAAATACTCTCGTTCTGCTGTTCTAATCCATGAAGCCATCCAATCGGTGCGGAAACCCTTTCTCCAAGTGTGGCTTAATTTTAATCCATTTTGATAAGTATCATATTGCATGATCTCTTGGCCAATATAGCCCAGAAAGAGCCTAAATGTTTGATTGATGGTGCCAAAAGTACTTTCTCTACTTTCAGGTCGTACGAGATACCTGTTGCGTGCATAAGTGCTCAGCAGTTCAATTGTGGTCTTCTTGCCCAAATCTCTACCCCTAGCTGAGGTGAGATCATAGGTGAAAAATCCTTGATAATCTGTGAATTGCGGGAGGTATTCTCCTTGAGTCTCCAAAGTATTGAGCAAATATTGAGATCGCTTGTGACGCACTCCAATCAAATAAGTAAATCGCTTGTAACTGCCTTCCACATGTGCTGCACCTCCCAGCAAACCCGCAGTAGCAGAGGCTTTGAATTTAGTAGGCGTTTTGTAACGA
>DAINOB010000114.1:0-7355 GCA_036735585.1 Cytophagales bacterium
TGCACTTCCATGGTTATGTAAAATTGGGAATCGAATTCCTAATTAGCAAATTATTTTGCTCTTCTGGATTTGGAATCCAACAACATTGCAAGAACAAATTATATCACCCCTTGGGGGTTTGGATGGTTTGGGGAATTGATTTCCTATAATCCTATCATCCCTTCGGGATTGAATATCTTGACCTTTTTGTTTTTATTGTTAGGTATGAGAACAGCAATAACAACAAGAATTCGAGCCTACTCATAAAATGCCAAGGCTGCTGGCAAAAGACCTGAGGTGATAGAACCCTCTCAGTAAAACAAAAAAAAAGCCTCCGCCAATCTTGGGGAGGCTTTCACGACTTAATTTATTCTTTCACTAATTTCACCGGAGCAGCCTCACCTACTTGCAGCAAATACAATCCCTGATTGAACTCAGAAAGATCTAACAACAACCCTTCCTCATGTCGTGTGATCTTTACTGGCAGATACACTCCCTGTAAGGAGAACAGTCGAACATCCGCAGGTTGGGCCTGGGTATTTATGGTTACTAAGCCTGTACTGGGATTGGGGTAGTATCTAATTATATTTTCCGTTTTTGAAGGTATCAAATCATCGGCTACAGACGACACAATTCCTGAACCTAAGTTAACTCTGATCAAACTGCTAACGGGAAATCCTGAATAGGTAAAGAACTGACCCCCCACCAACAACTTCTCCTGATTTTGGATAAGTAACGCATCAACAAAAGTACTTGAAGACTGAAAAAATCCTCCTGATGTAATAAATGTTGTATCAAGACTGCCATTAGCATTTAGCCTGGCCAATCCGTTTCTTACTTGCCCTCCTACGGTTGTAAAGTCACCGGCAATGATCACCTTTTGATCGTCCTGAACAGCAATACTGGAAATATTACCCTGTATGGCAGGAGGAACAAAGGTAGTATTCAAAACCCCATTGAAACTTAATAAGGCTATCTTACTTCTTGAAGTGCCCGCATAGGTAGTAAACTCTCCGGCAATAAATATATTGGAAGAAGCAGGTTGAAAAGCTATGGCTCTGACTGTGTTATTAGCTCCATTAAGAGAATTAAAAGTACCGTCTCCACCTCCTCTTGCAGGGCCACTTCCAAGAACTCTACCAACCCGTTGCCTTATGCCTGCTTGATAATTTGTGAAGGCACCCCCTATGATAATATTTTGAGATTGAAGTTTCAATGTATTAATGGTTCCATTGGCCAATGTGCCATTATTGGCAAAATTAGCGGTAGCGCCTGAACTGGTAAGCAGGGTAATCCGATTTCTACCTATTCCATTGAACTGGGTAAATTGACCCACTACGACTATGGAACCGGTACTTTGAACTGCAATACCATTAACCACATTGTTGGCGCCTGAGGGGGCAAAACTTGCATCTAATGTGCCATTAGGCATTAATCTCATAATTCCGACTCTTCCAGTATTTCCAGCTGATGGAAAGAATAATCCTCCAATCAATATTTTACCATCGGGCTGTAAGGCGATGGAAGTTATATATGGATTGTTTCCAAAATTGATAATGCTTCCTAGTGGTGTATTGAAGGTGGTATCTATTGACCCATTAGGAAATAACCTAGCAAGCATGGGACTAAACCTGCCTTTCACTTGAGAGAAGTTACCACCAATGAGTATCATTGAATCAGGCTGCATGGCAATAGCTGAAACACGTCCACTTATTCCTAAATCTTGGTTAAATGATACTATTATACCGCCATCAGGTGTTGATAATGCGATATTCTTGAGAGGAATACCAATGATATCATCTATAAATCCACCAATTGCAAGTGTGCCGCTGGGAATTCGCGCTACTGTACGGAGGTCAAATATTCCTTCGCCTGGTAAAGTATAAAAAGTGGTATCTATGGTACCATTGGGCAGTATTCTTGCTACTCTATTGCTGTTAAATGGTTGATTGTTAAGACTTGAAAAAAAACCAACAACGATTAAGCGTCCATCAGGCATTAGCATTATTTTGTTGATATTTATATTTGAACTACCGCTTATTAACCCAAAGCTTGGATCAACACTCCCATTCGAGTTTAGTCGAATTAGAAGTGTATTGATGGTATTAAAATCGTTGAATGACCCGCCCGCGATAATCTTCCCATCTGGCTGAATGGAAATTGAATTCACACTTTGATTTGCCCCTAAACCTGGATTAAAGGTGGTATCCAACGAAAGATCCGTATTGAGCCTGGCTATTCTGTTTCTGGATATACCATTCACTTCTGTGAAAAATCCTGCGATGACAATTTTGCCGTCTGTTTGAATTGCCAAGTCAACAATAGAATTGTTTGCTCCAAGTCCTATGTTGACTGTTGTATCCAAATCCCCGTTTGGCAATAATCTCGCAATCCTATTGATAAGTTGACCTCCGATGCTTGTAAAATTACCCCCAACTATTATTCTACCATCAGTTTGTATCGCGGTTGTTAAAATATTACCAACAATCAAATTATTGGGTAAAGAAAACCCTGTATCCAGACTTCCATTAGGGTTGAGTCTCGCGAAACTCAATCGACTTACTCCATTGTACATTGAAAAATTTCCACATGCTAGTATCTTTCCATCGCTCTGCAGAGCCAGTTTTAATATCGTTGCATTAAAGCCTGTTCCTGTTAAAAATGTTAAATCTCTATTTCCAAAAGTATCTATACGAGCTATTCGATTGGCAATTTCTCCGTTATAACTTGTGAAGTTACCCCCTATCAGCAGTAAATTGTTTGGTTGAACAACAATGTCCCTTACATTGGAGTTTGCCCCTTTAACATCTCTAAAACCTAAATCAAGCAATCCTGGCACAAGAAATTGAGACTTGGCTTCTGGATTGCAAAACCATAGCATCACTAAAAAAATCGATAATCTTTTCATCATTTCTAATATTTAAGTTTATTCTTTCACTAATTTCATCGGAGCGGCTTCACCTACTTGCAGCAAATACAATCCCTGATTGAACTCAGAAATATCAAGAATCAAACCTTCTTCGTGTACTGTAGCTCTTACAGGAAGTAATACACCCTGTAAAGTATACAGCCGCACATCTGCTGGTTTGGCCTTTGTGTTAATTGTCACCAATCCGGTACTAGGATTGGGGTATACCTGTTGTGATAAGGAAATAAAATTGTCCTCAAGCCCGGCGACAGTAACACTGATCGAATTTGAAATGCCACCACAGGGAAAGGTATTGCTAGTTGTTACCACTTTAAAATTCCCACTGCTTAGTGGTGTATAAATAGGAGAAGTGGCACCCGGAATGAGTGTATCATTTCTAAACCATTGGTAGGTACTGAAGCCCGAAATGACAGACAATTGTCCACCATTAAGCTTGATGGTGGGAGAATAACAATTTAATATTCTGGCAGCTTTGGGACGAACTACCCCATTGTAAGCGGTAAAAAAACCAACAATGAACAGCCTACCATCTGCAAGCATGGACATACTCTGAATAGCAGCATTCGTCCCAGAACCTGTAGAAAAAGAGGGATCAACACTGCCATTGGGATTTAGGCGCAGCATGTAATTGTGCGCAGCACCATTGAATTGTGTGAAATTACCTGCAAGGATCATCTTGTCATCGGGAAGTACCACTGTACTAAATACAGTATTATTCGCTCCGGTACCTATATTGAATGAAACATCCAAACTACCGTCTTCATTGATGCGCGTTATCCTGTTTCGGCTCATTCCATTGAAGCCGGTGAATGTGCCTCCGATTACCATTTTATTATCTGATTGAATGGAAATTGTTTGTACTGTTGCATTGGCTGCTCCAGAGGCCCCAGATATTGGGTTGAAAGTAGCATCAAGTGTTCCATTGGCATTTAGGCGGGCAATACGGTTTCTAGTTGTTCCTGCATAAGAGGTAAACCTTCCACCGATCATCATCTTGCCGTCTGATCTTAAACCCAAAGCATCAATTCCATCATTTGCAGCAGTACCAGGGTTAAAACTCCAGTCGATGGATCCATCCGTATTCAAGCGTGCAATCCTTGCACGGTTGGTTTGTCCTATACTGGTAAACTCACCTGCTATTAGAATCTGACTGTCAGGCTGCACCAAAATCACCTTTACCCTACCATTCGGACCTGCACCAGTACTAAAAAGGGTATCTACACCACCATTTGCATTGAGAAGTACAATAGACCTTCGGTTAATGCCATCGAAAGTGAGAAAATCTCCTCCAACCAATATTTTACCATCATAGCGTACTGCCAAAGAGGTCACAACATTATTGGCACCTGTGCCTGGATCAAAAGTCAGATCAAGACTACCGTCAGGATTCAATCTGGCAATTCTGTTTCTTGGCACTCCATTATACATTGTAAATCCCCCTCCTATAATTATCTTGCCGTCAGGCTGTTGGGTAGAGCATAATATGTATTGGCTTATCGCGTATCCCAAACCGGGAATAGGGCTGAAATTGAAATGATTACTTCCATTAGAGTTCAAAACAGCTATACGTCCCCGATTAAGCCCATTGTAATTTGCAAATTCACCGGCAATCAGTATCCTGCCATTTGATAAGATTCTCAATGAACTTACGATTGAATTTGCCCCAGATCCGGGATTGAAAGCAGTATCCAAAGTCCCATTAGAATTGATTCTTACAATTCTATTTCTTGCAATGCCATTAAAGGATGTAAACTGCCCACCGGCTATAATCTTACCATCAGTTTGCAATACTAAACTAGTGACAGGCCCATTCATTCCTGTACCCGGATTAAAACTGGTGTCAAGACTTCCGTTGAAGTTTAATCTGGCGATCCGGTTCCTTGAGGTGCCATTGTATGTGCCAAAGGAACCCCCGATTAATATCTTTCCATCGGTTTGGATTTGTATGGCTTGAACCCAAGAGCTGGCGCCAGAACCTATGTTGAAGGAAGTGTCCAGACTACCATTGGTATTGACTCTTACGATGCTAAGGCGACTATTGCCTGCATAAGACCAAAAAGCACCACCTAACAATACTTTACCGTCTGACTGAACTGCTAAGGAGAGCACATTATTGTTTGGGCCACCATTTGTACCGGATCCCGGGTTGAAGGTAGCATCAATGGAACCGTTTGGATTAAGCCTGGCTACCCTGTTGATGAGAGAAATATGATACGAAGTAAATAGCCCTCCAATCATAATTTTACCATCCGGCAAAATGGCTATTGCTCTAATTGCAGCATTTGGACCATTGTTGGATGTGAATGTGGCATCAATACTTCCATTGGAGTTCAATCTACAGATGCCGTTTCGGGAAGTACCATTGTAATTAGAAAAAACTCCTGCTACTAATATCTTCCCATCCGGCTGAATGGCAATGGCATACACTACGTTGTTAAATCCTGATCCCACGCTAAAGCTATTGTCTAAGCTACCATCTTCATTGAGTCTCGCAATCCTGGTCTGTGGAGTACCATTGTATTCTGAAAAATTGCCCCCGATAATGATCTTACCGTCAGATTGTACAGCCACGGCATGTATGGCATCATTGGCACTAGTACCCAATGCCGGACTTACCGAATTGGTAAAATATGCATGTGGAATTCCATAATTAAATGTAGAATCTAATTGCCCTTGTTGGGTAAACTGAGCAAATCCATAAGCCTGTATCAACAGGCTCATGGAAAATGTTACTATAAATTTCATTTGGTTAAAATTTAGATATGTATCTATTACTCCTTGATTACTTTTTTGCGAATCACTTTGCCTTCGGCCATGATTTCCAGAACATAGATTCCGGGGTGGAGATCGGCTGTAGAAATCTCAATACGGTTATGGTCAGGTGTAATCGTATGGCGTGTGTATTCAGATTGAATCCTTCCGGTCATATCCAATAATCTGGTTTTCACTTCCCTACTATTGTTCAATCTTATTTCCACTGAGAAATAGTCTTCAAAAGGATTGGGGTAAACGCTGACATCGCTCTCACCCAAGTTTGGTATGTTTGCCAAACCTGTAACAATGCCATACCTACCGTTGAGATAGTTGACCACGCTCGTAAGATTTGTCCCATCTAGGTATTCACTAAAAAAGAGTACCTCTGCAATCTGCCCATAAAGAGAAGTACTACTACCAGAAGATCCCAGATTCATGAGCGTAGTACCTATTCCGGATGGATTGCCCACCTGCCCTGAAGTCAATGCCAATGTTTGGCCATTAATCAACAATTGATGTGAAGCATCAGATCCATTATAGCGATGCACTGCAATGCGCCAGGTATTGTCCACCGCCCAAGTCGGACCTGCATTCTTCACACTTGGAGATGCAGCGGCTGGTGGTCCTACTTGAATAGTAGGATCACTGTCTGTTAGTCTTGAATAACCACTATAAATCGTTCCATACAACCAGAACCCTGATCCTATAGATGTGGATCTAAAAACCGTAACATAGGTCAGGGCACCAGTTAATTGCATGTCACCTACTGACGACAGAACCTTACCAAGACCGAAGTTTATGGCAGGATGTCCATTGATTTGAGATGAGGATAATTCTGGCCTGTTCGTAGGAGATGTGCTATTAAATTGAGAGAAATAATTCTGACCTCCACGCAGGTTGTAAAAATTGGAAATATTCTGGTTAGCATCTATGAGTACATTGGCATCAGCCCTGTACCATAGGCCTAAATTCAAATCATCAAATAAACTAATTGTGGGAGACATGAACGCCAGCATGGGTGAGGTTCCCTTTATCCCGGCCAGTGTAGTAAATTCCGCTGTTACATATACCAACGAGTTGGACATAGTGAGATTGACCAAATCAGTAGAGTAAGTAGAAGTATTAAATACTGGTATTGGCCTGAAAGAACTCACTGAGTCATAAGTAGAGAATGTAGAATCAGTACTGTACTTAATGGTTAGTACTCCACTAAGCAATTGAGGATTGTTTACCGATACTCTTACTCGCATAGATGTATTCGAGATTTTTTCAAACGTGGGCGCATTGGCATTATCAAAAGATACTGAAGGAGTCGCTGTAAACAGCCCTAGATTGTACTTCTGATCAAGGTATACTTGTACAGAATCAACTTGATCAGGAGCTAACCACTGATCGTATATGATCACCTCGGCTATATCTCCATCCAGCAGGCTATTGAAAAAGTTATTACCACCTCTACCCGCTCCTAAGTATAGGTTGCCACCAGCGACGGAGTCAACTCTGGTTGATCCTCCGCTGGAGTTAAGAGCAATAACATTATTAATCTTTCTATTGGTAAAAGGTGATCCTAGATTTCTGGCTTGGTCAAACCACAAATAGGGGTTGTTCACAGGGGGGCCTGCATTGCTACCGCCACTGCTAAAACCACCAAAGCCTGTAAAATTACGATTGGACCAATATGCGGCATTCCCGC
>DAINOB010000115.1:0-7263 GCA_036735585.1 Cytophagales bacterium
CAGAAGAACGCAACCGAATCGCATTAGAGACAGACACAAAATCTAGAGTCTTATTGCCAAAATCACGACTTAGATCGCCTAACAAATTTTTCCGATATTGGTCAAATCCCCGTTGCGACCAACCCCCTTGACTGCCTGAGATGTAGGTAAACGAACTGTTGGAAAAAGAACCGTCTACACCTGTGGGTGGATTTTGCAGGCGCACCCTCCAATAGACCACCAAGCTATCGATGCCTTGCAAGGAGGGCGGCAAAGTTACAGTCCATTCTGCCAAACGTTCCTGACGAATGAGGGTATCCCTGCGCATCAGGCTGTTGAACTCATAGGTGGTGTCAAATTCTATTTGAAAGCGCAACTCCTGACCACTATGCGTAGTAGATGCCTCTGCCACTAAGCGCACAGTGGCATTGCCCACAATAGAAAATTCTGAAGGCCATAGTGCTTTTGCTCCCCCCAAAGGAAGGTTGAGTTCCAAGATTGCGGAGTTGTTGGTTCGGGTGATTTCATCAATCAATTGGTCTGGATCCAATTCTACTTCAATGCGGTTCAGACCTCCGGGATTCAAGGCGGCATTAGCCAGACGTATTTCTAAGGTATCGGTGCGAAGCAAACGAGGAGCTCTGATGCGCAGTGGAGCACCTACAAATGCACCAGATACTTGCCTCCTGATTTCAATGTCAAAAGAGTCGGTCAATGCCCGTCCAAAATTGGTGACAGGAACAGACAGCGTCAAACTATCTACTGCGGCAGTAATAGTCTGCCCACCATCTGTGCTTAGGCTTAACGAAGCACTGTTGATAGCAAGGTCAGGTTTATCTGCTGGGATCAATTTTACTGCTGGATCGCCCTGTAAGACAGTCTGTTCCACATGTGCTTTGTAGTAGGCATAAGATCCAAATTCTTTGGTGCTGGGATCTACAAACTGCATCATCCTGCGGTGGGTTTGCTCTATCACTTTGCCCACAGGGGCGCCATACAATTCGGGACTGCGGATAGCAGAATCGTAAAAAACCCGTGTAAACCGATCGGAAGTGAGGGTAAATCCGTTGTCAGCATGGGCAAAAAAGTGCAATGCCCCTTTGTTAGGACTTAGCACCCAAGGTTCACCCCAGCTGGGAGTATTGCCATAAATGGAACCTGATTTGCAGCCGCTGATTAAAAAAAAGGGATAGCGACCGTTGTTGTTGTATCCGTTCACAGGGCTGTTTACATCTCCAATGTCGATGTCTATAAAGTTTGGATTGGAGTGCGCAAAAATATTAACCAGCAATTGACCCGTATTGATCTGATCGGCAATGTTGATAAACTCCACATTGGCAGTAGTTTCCTTGCTGCGGGTTCGCACCCGGGCTCCTAATAGGGGACCTGAGGCCGTTTGCGCATAGGCATTCATCCATGCTGAGAAAAGAGTAATTTCACTTTGATTGGAGCCACCCACTAGATGCAGTACATTTTTTCTCCACTCCTGAGCAGGCACCTGAGATTCCTGTTGGATTACTTTGTTCAGGTAATTCAGTACATCTGTTGAAGTTTTGGCATTGATGCGTCCAATGGGTATTTCTACGCTATCCATAGAAGATCGAAGACCCATCACAAACGCATTATCTCCACCAGGAAAGCCCATAGTAGGGATCAAATTTGCCACCATTGCAGCAGGGCTTTGTCGAATGCCGTAGGTAGTAATTCCTTTCCCAATAATAAATACAAACTTAAGCTGCCCCAAGGCCTGCATGTGTCTGATCATTCGCTTGATGGCCACTTGATTGTAATCCCCATAGCCATAGGCATCATACACTTCTGAAATCATGGCTACGGCTGTGTCATATCCTCCGCCAGGTATTGATTTTCTATAGGCAGCATAAGCAGCTACTGGATCAGGAACTCCTTGTACAGCCTGCCTCAACAGGGGATGGCTGATGATAAGAAACTGAGGAGCTTGAGTGGCAAAGTTTCTAAACCTGACCGCCTTAAAAGAAGTAGGCACTTCAAATTGATTGTTGTCTCTGAGCCAAAGGGTATTTCCATTTTGATTTTGAGGAATTATGGCTGCTAAAGTCCCTGCTACTACTTGGGTAGGATGAATAAGCAGGCTGTCCTTGTAATCAAGTTGATAGAGGGTATGTGGAGTTGGAAAATTGGTGGTACGAAAATGTGCCTTAAAAGGTGCAGCGGTGCTTGGTGCAATATGGAATTCCCGTTGAGCAGCAGCACCTTGAGGAAGTACGGGATAGCGCAGCTCAGCCCAGGAAAGGCAGACTGAAGAAGTAGGTGTGATATTGACTACCCTTACTACCAGCTGTCCGGCAGCCGATACATCAGAAAGCTCCAAGGGGAGATCCAGGCTTTGGAAATTGTAGTAATTGAAAATACCGGTGTAAATCTGTCGAAGATTGGAGACAGAGGGGCCTACTCTGATCTCATAGCTATAGACTGGCAACTGGGCTTGCCCCACTACCGTGATCTTTAGTCTAGGTTTCACTGTAGCGGACTGAGCGGTGTAGAGTGGAAAAAGAGAGTCGAAAGTAAATAATCCCAAATCCGGCTGTCCAGAGGTGGGGCCACCGAATAGAATCTGACCACGGAGATGCCCTTCTGCTTTGTCTACCAAAGTCAAAATGGGCTTATTGTCACGCTGAGGGGATAAATTGACATTAAATGGGTATTGAGGGCCCAATCCATAAAACCCAGAAAACACCACCCGTTTGCTTTGCCATACATACGGCTCCACAGGAAGACTAAAAGATGGGTCGGGCGGCAATACTGTCATGCGCTTGCCCTGCGCTTGCGGATCAGGGTGTACACTCAGGAAATAGCTGGCCGTATCGGAGTGCATGGCATAGTACGGGTTGTACATATCAGCCGGGTCGTAGTACATGAGGCTATCATCTAAGGCATCATTGGGCACTCCATAAAACTCAAGGTATTCAGAAGCATTAAGGGGCTGGAAGGAATTAATCGCTCCGCTTACAAAAATGGCCTGCTCTTTTCCCCTGCGATGGATTTGATAACTTCTTCTCGGCACTGTAGAGGCACTCAGCCCAATTTGTGATAGCGCAGTGTTGAGCACATTAAAGTCTAGGCGGTACATGCCTTTCTTCAGCACTTGAATTTTTACATAACTACGGTTATAGTCTATCCACTCATGCCCATTGACCTGAGCATTGACGCCAAAAGAGGACAATAAAACCCCAATACAAAAAATGCCAATTTTTAAGGGGTAGTATTTTGCCATAGGCGCTATAAATTAAATGACATGCGAATGGAGAAAATGTTTGAGTACAACGATCCACTCAAATCTCCAATATTGGTAAGGGCATAGTCTAAATGGGCAGTAGCTTTATTCAAATAACTTAATCTTAAGCCAACTCCAAAGTTGGTTTGTGCCTGATAATATTGGCTCAAGTCAAAATCCCTATACTGTTGCACATTGTTCACTCCGAATCTCAAATACACAATGTTTTTATAATCAGCTTCCAGTCCAAAACGAGGGTCTATGCTGGCAAATCCACTTTTCACCAATGTATTTCTTTTACCATCAAAAGTCATCTCAAGATCAAGGGCGGGCATAATACCTACTTTCTGCTTGATCACCCATCTGCGTGCTAGACCTAAAACCGTACGTGGAACAGTGACCTCAATGGAATTATCAGGAAGTGTATTGCCTGTTTGGGCAAAAACATCACTCAGTTCGTTTGAGTTGATAGACCACGCGTTGAAAGTTCCCGTAACGTCTCTGGCCATCAAGCCTAGTCTCCATCCATTTTTTATGTATTGGGCACCCGCATCCAAACCAAATCCCCAAGCATTGGCAAAATCCCCTACTCTGCGATAAATCATTTTCACATTGGCACCCAAATTTAAACCTTCGATAAACATGTCCTTGCGGGCATAGCTCACCATAAAGGCATAGTCGGCAGCCGAAAAGAAGCGTATTCTGTTATAGTTCAGCTGACCACTGGCATCATAGAGAAATCGGGTGTCGGGTATATCATCTACAGAAAAACGGATGATAGAAGCTGCAATCACAGATTGAGAATCGAGCTTGTAGGCTAATCCCCCATAATCGTATTTGGCAATTCCAGCAAAATAATTAGCCCGCATCACCGAGGCATCATAGGTATGTGAAAGTTGAGTTAATCCAGCAGGATTCCAGTAGGCCGAAGTTACGTCATTGGAGATGGCAGTCTGTGTGTTGCCCATTCCTAAAGCTCTGGCTCCTACACCAATAGCAAGAAATTCGTTGCTGTATTTGGGTGCTGTGATTTGCGCCTTCAAAAAGCTTGCAGTGCTCAAGGCAAGTACCAGTCCGATAGCTAATTTTCTCAACATTCCTTCAATTTTAGACACCCAACGCCACAAACCTTAAATCATTGCACTAAGGTACGGCTTGGCATTGGTTTTTTCCGAAAAAATACCGTCAAAATCAGAGACAAACCAACTGTGTAAAAAAAGGTAATAATTTTAACCTTGTACCTTGCATTGCATTGTACATGGTGATACCTTTGTCCAAAGCATTTCAAGATGAACATAGAAAATACAGAAGTTCAGATGCGTAAAGGGATCCTTGAGTTTTGCGTCCTCCACATCATATCGAGAGGGGAAGTATATGCCTCTGATCTGATAGAGGAGCTCACCACCGCGCGCATGGCAGTAGTAGAAGGCACATTGTACCCACTGCTGAATCGGCTACGAAAGTCCGAATTGTTGGACTACAAATGGGTGGAATCACCCTCGGGTCCGCCCAGAAAATATTATTTACTTACAGAAAAGGGTAAAGATTTTTTAGCCATTCTCAACCACACCTGGAATGACCTGGTGAATGCAACCAATAGCATCATTCTCAAAGGAAAACCATAACCCAAAAAACTTTTTTTGACCATGAAAAAAACCATCAGTATCAATATAGCAGGCCAAATCTTCCACGTAGAAGAAGATGCCTATGAGCGTTTGCATCAATACCTCAATGAGGTCACGCGCTACTTTTCTTCCTATGAGGACAGCAAGGAAATCATATCAGATATAGAATCTAGGATAGCAGAATTGCTGATTCAAAAACTAGCCAACACTCGCCAAGTGGTAACCCTAGAGGATGTAGCACAAGTGATTAGCATTATGGGCACCACCTCTGATTTTGCTAGGGAAGAGGAGCAAGAAGACTACGAACAAAGTGCGCCTGATATGGGAACCACTACCAATCCGCCAAAAGGTAAACTTGTGAGAGACACCCAGCGCAAGCTCATTGGAGGTGTCCTTTCTGGTATTGCCCATTATTTTAGGGTTGATCCATTTTGGATTCGTCTGGGCGTACTGGCCTTGTTTTTCGGAATGTTTTTGCTTCCGCCTACACCCGGGTTGGTATTTCTGGCTTACATCATCCTTTGGATTGTTTTGCCCGCTAATCCTTTTCTAGAAAATCAAAAAGTGAAAAAACTCTTCAGAAATCCTGAAGGAAAGGCCATAGCTGGGGTATGCAGTGGCATCGCTGCCTTTTTTAAGATAGATGTAGTGCCCGTACGCTTGGTGTTTGTGCTGCTTATTTTTGCTGGAGGCACAGGATTAATAGCATACATCATCATATGGGCCATTAGCCCACAAGCTTTGACCATTGCCGATAAATTGGAAATGGAAGGTTCACCAGTTACTTTATCAAACATAGAGCAAACCATAAAAATGCGCCTACAATCTCCTTTGACAAAAGAAGAATCCACGCTTATCAAGGTATTGTTGTTTCCCTTTAGGTTGATTTCCTCTATTTTCACAAAAGGGGCAAAAGTGTTAGGACCCATTTTTAATTTCTTCCTTCAGGCAATACGAATTTTGTTTGGATTGCTATTGGTGGTACTAGGACTCAGTTTGATTGCTGGGATTGTGGCTTTACTCTTAGCCTATTTCGATGTATGGAATTATGGCATTCAACTTCCCGAGTACTTTTCTTTAACCTTGATTCGGGAATTAATTTCCCTGCCTTTGATCTCAGGTGCTGTACTTTCTGTAGGTATTCCAGCTTTAGCACTGGTTCTACTGGGGATTTGGGCCATCTTGGCTAAGCCTTATATGCATAAAGCTGGGGTAATCATTTTATCCTTGCTGTGGGTTGCAGGTGTATTTCTCACAGGTTTTAGTGCTATTCCTTTGGCCAATGAGTTCAGACAAAAAGCTTATACCGAAACGGAAAGTTTTTATCCTGTAGATGCACAGCGCGCGCTACTTCTGGATGTGGCAGCCCTCGGTGCAAAGGATAGAGCATCGCAAAGTGTAAAAGTTCAAATAAGAGGCTATGAGGGCTCAGCATTGAAGTTGGTGCAGAAAAATCATTCTATGGGCTCCACTTCCGCACAAGCAAAAGTAAATGCCAGTTATCTTAATCTTGAGTTTCAGGTTCAAGACACTGCGCTGCTATTGCCACAATTTGCTTTTCTATCGCCAGCGCAACCTTACAGGGGTCAATTCGCAGAAATATTTCTTTACATTCCTTACAATCAAGAATTTGTCATCACTGAATCCCTAGCAGATCAACTTCAAAATACGCTGAATTACCAAGGATATACCCAGTCGCAAGCTGATGGAAAAGCTATTTGGAAATATGACAGCACGGGAAAACTACTTTGCCTTGTTTGCCCTGAAAAACCAGAGGTCTCAGAAGCGCTTTGGCTAGAGATTGAAGAGGAGGTAAACAGCATATCTGCAGGCGATAGATTTGATTTAAGGATAAAAATTGACGAAAAACCCTCGGTTAGGATCTATGCCAAAGACCTAAATAAAGAGGATATCTCTGCTGAAGTGCGTGGAGGTAATCTTGAGCTTAACATGCGCTCGTCATGGGGATGGAATAGAGAATCTTCTCCGGAAATCATTGTAGAAATAACAACACCCAGACTGGAATCGCTGGAATTAAATGGCATAGCGAAAGCGGAAATTGACTCCTATAGAGGTGAAACCATGATCCTAGAACTAAATGGAGGCTCGGCAGTGCGCTTCAAAGGAAGTGTAATCCGATTAGAATTGAATCAAAATGGGGCTTCAAACTGTGAATTACAGGGCACTGCTGAAGAATTGGAGGCGAGTGTGGCTGGGGCTTCCAGACTTTCTGCTTCGGAGTTTAAAACCAAAACCGTGAAACTCGAAACCGTGGGAGCGTCTAATGCAGAAGTGTGGGCCGATGAAAAGTTGAGGATAGAAAGTAGTGGGGTTTCACATGTTCAATACCAAGGCACTGCTTCCAATGTAGAGATTGACGAAATGGGGGTATCCAAGGTAAGCAAA
>DAINOB010000116.1:0-7141 GCA_036735585.1 Cytophagales bacterium
AGAATTTTATTTCATTGACTTAATCAAGTCTTCGTTCAGTTTGATATATCCAAAGTCAGATGGGGCCTTCTTGGCAAGATCTAAAGATTGCTGTGCAGTGGCAATAGCCCCTTTTTTGTCACCCAGTGCTTTTTGGATTTTTGCTTTGGTATGGATATTCCAGAAAGCTTCTTTATTGCCCGCATTAATGCCCATATCCATCCACTCTAGCGCTTGTTTAAGGTCTTTGCCATTGTCAAAATAATAATTTGCTGCTGTAATGTAGTTGCCTGGACTTACTTTGGTTTTGGCTTCTATATCCTTCATCACACGCTCATCAAAATCTACTTTTACACCAAACTTTACAGAAGTATTTTCCCATAAAAGTTGAATATTGGCTGTAGAATGGTCTTCACTTAAGTCGGAAATAAGCATGGTAAAGGTTTCAACCTTTTCTGTTTGTTTTTCAGGCTTCACATTCAATTTTACTGCCTCCTTACTGGCATCATATTTTTCAATATTTCCTCCGATACTTGGATCGCTATATAATACTACAGACCAGCTGTCAGCATTAGGAGTAGTGAGCAAAAGATATTCTCCTTTTTTTACTGCTGTTCCTTGCACGGTTACGTCATCGCTAAAACTAATGACAGTACCTCTGTTCGCTCCTGTGCGCCATAGTTGACCAAAAGGCACTACAAACTCACTGCCACTGCCAAATATCTTTCTGCCTTTGGCTTTAGGTCTTGCATAGGTGATTTTAATCTCGGTAAGTCCTACGTTGGAACTCACGCTTCCTTGTGGACTGGTAACAGGAGTTTGAATTTGCGCTTCAGCAGTTTGCACGGCCAACCAAGCCAGTGAACATAAAATCAGTTTTTTCATGGTAAATTATTTTGTTTGGTTGCAATTTAGGCCTATTCAGACAAAGGACTAATTTTTCTTTAAGGGATTGTTACCTTAACCTAGAAACAAAACAGGCACCTCATATGGAGCGAGATTCCTTAATGGATAGGTTAGGAAGTCATTTATCTCTGATCGGGAAAGATAAATTTTCAATGTTAGATTCCAAATTACTGACAGGATGAATAATTCCAGCACTATGCTCATTAAATTGTGGGTTAGTCTTTACCTTTTGTAAGGTTATTCAATCAGCAAGATTCCCTACTTTATAGATTATGAACGCAAATAAATATAATAAAATGCGATTAAGAACGAGAAAAGCTTTATGTGTTATTCAACCATAAATGATAATTGCTGGTATTCAAGGTTTGAAAGGTGCTTTCAGGGTAAGATTTCTGAAAGGTCAGGGAGGGTCTGTTTTTTCCAGTTCCTTTCCACTTAAACTCATAGGCATGGAGCTGTCCACTGAACTCCTCGATATAATCAATCTCCTGCTGCTGCTGTGTGCGCCAAAAGTATGTGTTTGGGTAAAGGAGGTGAAATTGATTATACTTAAGCCGCTCTGAAATGAGATAGTTTTCCCAGAGTTGTCCTTTGTCTGTTCTTAGATTGATGGGTTGAAAGTTCCTGATAATGGCATTGCGGATGCCATTATCGTAGAAATAGATCTTCCTAGATTTTTTGATCTCATTCCTAAGGTTTCTACTCAAGGAGGGTAGCCGAAAAACAATGTAAGCTTTCTCAAGCAAGTCAATATAGCGCTCAATCGTTTGGTTGTCGGCTCCTATCAATTGTCCTAATTCATTGTAACTTACCTCAGAAGCTACTTGAAGTGCCAAAGCCTGCAGTAGTTTTGACAACAAGGCTGGCTTGCGTAGTTGCTCAAACGATAGAATATCTTTGTACAAATAACTATCGCTTAGTGCCCTAAGCAATTCTTCCTCAAGGCCGGAGTTGATCACCACTTCAGGATAGCATCCAAAAACCAATCTCCTTTCTAGCAAACGTTTTTCTTCTAAAATTCCAGAATTAGTCGAGAGTTCTCTAAAACAAAAAGGATAAAGATGAAACTCAAACTTTCGTCCAGTGAGGGGTTCATTCAGTCGATTCGATAATTCAAAAGAGGAGGAGCCGCTGGCAATTACTTGAACCTCTGGTATCTGATCCACCAATAGCTTTAAGGTAACCCCTATGTTTTCAATACGCTGAGCTTCGTCTATTACAATTACTTCATTCTTTCCAATTAATGAGCGAAGCGCAGTTGAAGTGGTGTTACTCAGCAGGCTTTGCACATCCATTTCATCACCATTTAGCCATAGAATAGATTTTTCTAAGGTAGCCGTTAGTTCTTTGATCAGTGTTGTTTTGCCACATTGCCTTGGGCCCATTAAAATAATTGCTTTTTGAAGAAATAATCGAGCTCGGATACTCGCTTCAAGAATTCGCTTAATTTTCATATACCTCGATCATATACGCAAATATATATAATAATTTGCGTTTACGATCAAAAAAGAACAATATAAAAATAAGCGTTGGGAAACTTGCCAATAAACAAAAACAGGCACCTTATATGAAGTAAGATGCCTGTTTGAATTAGTGGAAGCTAGTTTAATTTTTGAGCTTTTGCAATTGCTGTATGGTGTCCAACGAGCGAAGCGTTTTGAGGTTGGCAATTCTGCCCTCCGTTGGAGGCATGTTATAAAATTTGCCTTCGTATTCTAAATAAAGAAGCTTTTCTCCTGAATGAGATTTTAACTCTAAAATCTTATACGGTTCACTTTCCTTTTCAAGATACAAAGTTAATAGGCCATCACCATAGCTGTAGTGCTTTTTGTACTGAGGATGATTGCTTCTGCTAATGGTAAGTCGGGAATCTGTTGTTAGATTTTGACCCGAAGTGAGTTCTTCTGGCATGTTTGCTATTTCTTCCCTCCCTATAGCTAAGTCTTCCTCCTGTGGATATGGAGTTGTAGGTTGTGAAGGACCCTTTTTTGTTGTTTTTGCAGGGTTCTCTTCATTAGTTCTTGCTTGCGGCATACTTTCCTCTACTTTAGCTTTAGTAGAAGCAAAATTTTCAACCGCTAGATCTTGAACCTCTGGGTTTGCAGGAACATCAATCGTTCTGTTGCTAATTGAAGAATCGGTTGGTGATGAAGTTGGTTGATTTCGTAGATTACTATCCCTAGAATTATCGGAAAACTTAATCCCAATGTATAGTGCGGTACTACATACCAAAATCGCAGCTCCTGTCCATAGTGCTGTGGGTCCTGCGTACCATGGAGTCATAGAAACTGGAATGGAAGATAGCGTAGCCTTAATTTGTGCCACCCGATGGGCAATGATGCCTTCTTTAAGAAATATTTCTGCTTCTAAATCTGCTTTGAACTCTGGATGATCTTTGCAGTAAGACTCAATTTTTTGGCTGGTCAAAGGATCTGATTTGCCTAAAATATAATGTTGTATGTCAGTTTCGTTGAATGGATGGGTATTCATCATATATTTCTTAGTCTAGGAAGTCATGTGCTTTGTACTTCGCTTTGATTATGTTGTCAAGTTCTTTTTTGCACTTGTATTTCTTGGTTTTTGCGGTATCGGCATTGGCAAATCCCATAAGATCAGCAATATCTTGCATGGATCTTTCATCAAAATAATAATAGGTTAGGATTTTTCTGCAACCTTCTCCCAATTCATTTAAGCATTTGTTTACCAACATGATTTTCTCTTCTCTATCATTTTGTGGATAAAAGGGCTTTTCACTCACTTCTGAAGTAAACCTACTTTTTCTTTCCAGCTCCTTTCTCCACAGATTTTGGCAAATACTGTAAATATATGTACTGATTTTTGATGTCAATACTAAGTCTTTTGAAGTCACTTTTTGCCAGAATACAATTAAACTATCTTGGAAGATATCTTTTGCCTCATCCTCTGAACCGTTATTTTTTACTACAAGATTTACCATCATCCTATAGTATTTTTTGTACAGGAATTGGAGTGCCTTTTCGTCACCTTGGTGTATTTTCTCAAGTACTTCTTTATCGGTCATCTGTTTGAACCGTTCGTAGATACGTGAAATTGGATGTTGGTAACCGTCAGCAAGATAAATATTAATCAGGGTTTGATTGAAAGCACTTTTTGATCTGTTATGGCGTACACGCGCGCATTTTTCTTTAAAGGCATAGCCACGTATCCCGTAAACCTACCAAAAGCTGGTAGAATTGCCGAATTAGGTCCAAAGTAAAAACAAGGCAGGCTCATGCTTTGTCGGGCTTTGCCGTACAAGCGCACGCCAGGATGGATGTGTCCGCTCAAGCTATACAATGCTGAAGTATTTATTTCTGGAGGATGATGGCTTAGGATAAAAGGGTTTAAGGTTAGGCTAGGCATTACCTCAAAGCCTAATTGGCGGTAAAATGAATCTGAATACAGATCATGATTTCCTTTGATAAGCGTCCACTGTGCTTTTGGTTGCTGTTGCTTCCAATCGAGAAATGATTCGGCTTCTTGTCTTGCAATGCTGCTATGAAAGAGATCCCCTAACACATAAATGGACTGAATGGGCAAATTCACCAATAAGGCTTCGAGGGTTTGCAGATCATCTTGATGCACATGAGTGGGGATAGGAATGCCTGCTCGCTGAAAATGTTCTGCTTTCCCTAAATGAAGATCGGATAACAATAAAGCTCTTCTTTCAGACCAATACACCGCTTTTTGCGAAAGAAGCCAAAGTGATTGATCCAAAAACTCTAGCAAATGGGCACCTTCAATCATTCCAAACCAAAACTGGGGATGGCAGTTCCAGTATGGTGTTGAGGCCTGTTGCAAACGCACTTGTCGTCATAGGGATTCCATTTTTTTCTCCCATTGATCTCTAGATCCAGAGGTTTGATTTTTACTTTTCCTAAGTCTGTGAGGGTTTTGTGTTCAAATGCCTCAGGATTTCTATATTGCTTAAAACCGGGTGATTCATAAAAGACAAAGTAATTTCCGGGCTTAAGATCTAATTCAAATGTTCCGTCAGTTTTGGTAAAAGCGGTGTCTTTTACTTCAAAGGTAAATTCATCCCAGAAAGTAACGAGTATCCCAGAATGATTGGATAATCCTCTTAAATCGTATTCTGCTTTGCCCTTTACCTGACTTATTGCCATTTGGCTCAAGAGCATAAGTATCAGCAACGCACTTGTGTATTTGATTTTTTCTACCATAATAATTACTTCTTCCTCTCTACAAATCTACACAAGCCAAGCCAATGTTTAAAGTTTTGGCATTTCTTGATTCTTAGGCTTTAAATATAAATACAGGTATATTCAACATCTCAGCAGTGTTTTCTGTATAGCTGTAGCTGATGCCACCCAAAAATCCTCTTTTGCTTTGGCTGATAAAAACTACAGCATCTACCTTATTCAATTCACAAAATCTTTGAATTCCATCTTCTACAAAACGATAATTGAAGGTGTGGCATTTAGTTTTACTTATGTCCAAAATCTTTTTTGCCTTTTCCATCAGCATCTCAGTTTCATCTGAATTGTGAAAGTGTAATGGCGAGTTTACAAACAAAAGATGTATCTCTGGATCAAGAGGAGCCAATACTTCCGCTACTCTCCTCAGATTTTTAATGGATTTATCTCCAAAGTCTGAAGTGATTACCACTTTTGTTGGAAGTGTTTTCTCTGGTTTTTTTCTGATCAGAAGCAAAGGTGTTTCTGCTGCACGAAGCACTCTTCTGGAGTTGGATCCTAAGTGGTCTTCATCATAGCCACTCTCTCCGTGTGCACCCATGATAATGATATCGGCTTTTTCTTTTTTTGCCAAGGCCGGAATATCTTCATGAGCAGTATTGAATCCCAAATCATAGCTTATTTTATGTGTAGGATATTTATGAATGAATGACTCTAATTGGTTTTTGATTTTTGCAATTTCAGCTTTTGCCTCAGGATACTTGTTTTCATCTTTTAAACTCACTTTTTTCCAATCCACAGGTACTCTTATACTGTGAAATAGCTTAATTTCTGCATTGGCTTTTTCAGCATAAGCTAAGGCCGTTTGCTCAGCGTAAGCCGATTGCTTTGAAAAATCAGTAGGAAGGAATATTTTCATAAGGTATGATCACTTTAAGTAAAAAGTAAAAATGTACTTTATGTGGGATTCAATTTATGACCAATGTCATGGAAAGTGTGGACAGTTATTATTCCCACAGTTTATACTCAATTAAGTTTGCTGTAGACCCATAAAATCTAGCAGTTGAATTGACAAAAGATTCGGTATAATCACTTACATAGAATGTTTTTTTGGCTTCTGATTCTGTCGATTTCAGCAGATTGCGAAGCTGGAGCTGGGCCTGCAATGACTTGGCAACCAATACTGACGGGTCTAACACACTAACCTTACACTGATAGTAATCTTCTATTTCTGATTTAATGAGCGGGTAATGCGTGCAAGCAAGAACAAGCGCCTCTATTCCCTCCAATTCTTCTGCATCAAGATAGGCTTTAAGGACTGATTGAGAAATGCTGTTTCGATAAAAACCTTCTTCAATCATAGCAGCCAAGAGGGGAGTAGCCATTGCTTTTAGCGTTATGTTAGCATTTGCGTATGCTATTTTTTGCTGGTATACCCCAGAATTTACCGTTGCTTTCGTTCCAATAAGGCCTACTACTTTTTTAGGCATTTCCTCTCTAAGAAAGTCCACCACGGGGTCAATCACATTCATCACTTGCGCTCGAGATCCAACATACGCTTTTACCAAGTCAAAAGCTGCTGCAGAAGCGGAATTGCAAGCAATCAATATCAGCTTACACTCTTGCTCTAGCAATAAGTTACAAATCTTGATTGCATAGCTTTGTATGGCTGCAATAGACTTTTCTCCGTAGGGAAGGTGTGCTGTGTCACCGAAATAGATTATTTCTTCATGAGGAAGGAGCTGGGTTACCGCAGAAGCAATAGTCAATCCACCGATGCCTGAGTCAAAAATACCAATAGGTTTTTCTTTGCTGATCATTGGCTCAAGTAATATCTAAACTTCCAGACAACTGAAATCCTATCTTTTCACCTTGTGAAACCATTTGATTAGAAAGCTTAAAATTGTAACTGATCATCTGTATGTCCTTGTAGCCTGGACTTATTAGATCATTGTCGATTGCGGCTAGCATCACGCTTTCAATAAATTCATGAAGTACTTCTGGAGATAAAACATTTTCAGCAATATTTTCATGTTTGAAGTTTACCTGTCTTACACTTTCTAAGAAAAAATGATTTTCATAAT
>DAINOB010000117.1:0-7138 GCA_036735585.1 Cytophagales bacterium
TACTCACGCTCAAGGCCACGATTGACAGCACAGGATGCGTAAACTTTGACAGTATTGAGTTGGTAATCAACCCTAATCCTGTGGCAGATGCTGGACCTGATCGTCAGTTTTGTTCTGGCGATACTGTGATTTTAGGCACCACGGGAATTGTAGGTTTCAGTTACTTATGGTCAAGTCCTGTTGCCACTTCTCAAAACACCTTAGCGCAACCTTTCTTTAGTCAAATAGTTCCAAATGGCAATCTACCAACAGTGCAGCAAGCCGTAGTGCTTAAAACAAATAATACTACCGGCTGCATTGACAGAGATACCGTATCAATTCAAGTAAACCCTAGGCCTGATTTTTCTCTTGGGCCTGATCAAACGGTCTGCTCTGGGGTATCTGCTTTATTTACTTCACCGGTTTTAGGGC
This sequence comes from Cytophagales bacterium, assembly GCA_036735585.1. Taxonomy (GTDB): domain Bacteria; phylum Bacteroidota; class Bacteroidia; order Cytophagales; family JAIYAX01; genus JAIYAX01. The sequence goes on from DAINOB010000117.1 coordinate 412, forward strand.
CATATAGCTTTTTGTGGTTGGATTCTTTGGGTGTAGCAAATACTACAAGCATCAACACATCTATTACCCTGACCAACTTATCACTTGGTTTCCAATTATTCAATTTTACAGTTCGTGGCACCAATCAACTAACCGGTTGTGAGAATTTAGACACTGTACAAATACTGGTATTGCCGGAGCCACGTGTAGATGCAGGTCCCGATCAAGTACTGTGCTCAGGGGATACAGTGATTTTAGGTGCAACTGCCGTTTTGGGGCATACCTACTTATGGAATCCCGGTTTGCCTACTGTTCCAGGAATGACCGATAGAAATGCCTCGCTCACCGAACTCACTTTGAGTGCATTGGCACTTTCTGATACACAAACCTACGTAATCAGAGCATCATTCAATGGATGTGAAAATTTCGACACAGCCACCATCATTGTACATCCAAGACCGCAAAATCCTGTGATCACAGGAGGACTTTCCATTTGCCCTGGTGCTACTGATATAGCATACTCGGTGCCTCTAGCAGTTGGGAATAGTTATTTCTGGACAGTTTCCGGTGGATCGATAGTATCAGGTCAAGGACTTGATACGCTTAGGGTAAATTGGGGCGGGAATAACAATGCTGCGAATGTAACTGTAGTAGCCACCAATGGTTTTGGTTGTATTTCAGATACCGTTTTGAGAAGTATTTTGATCAATGCTATACTCCTTACGCAGACCCCTCAGGGATTGGATAGTTTGTGTTTTGCCAATGCAGGATCAGTAACCTACAGTGTGGTGAATACCAACGGCTCGGTGTATAACTGGCAGATAAATAATGGAGTATTCTTAAGCCCGAATGGCACCAATTCTATCTCAGTGTCATGGAACACCCCGGGAGCAGGATCAATATGGCTCACAGAAACTGCAATTTTTGATACACTTTGCTTTGGTTCCTCCGACACATTATTGGTTGAGGTGCTTCCTGAGCCTTCCGGAGCCAATCCAATACTTGGGAACATGGATCCATGTGAATTGGCTCCAGGAGTATTGTACCATACCACTGGATTGTCTGGTTCTGGGTTCACATGGACTGTGTCAGGAGGAAGTATAGTTTCAGGTCAGGGTTCTGATACCATCAGGATAGATTGGGGAAGCAGTGGATCCGCATCTATTAACTATCAAGAAATATCCTTTTTTGGATGCATAGGCGATCCTGTAGATACTATTCTGACTATTCAGCCTACACCTTTGCCCTCGCTTGCCGGAATTGATACCATTTTATGTACTCAGCAATTGGATAGTTTGCCTTATGTGGTTGCAGGGTTTTCTGGTTCTTCATTTACGTGGTTTGTTCAAAATGGCTCCATCCTCATAGGGCAAGGAAATGATACCATTGCACTTACTTGGTCTCAGAGTACACCACAGCGCTTATCTGTAGTAGAATCATCTGCTTTTGGGTGCATAGGTAGTTCTGATACACTTACTCTCTATTTTGACCAATCAGGATCACAAATTCGCTTTGTATCCAGAGATTTTAATGCAGAGGAGCAAGTGGAAATAGGATACAATCTTATTGAATCTGCCAATTTCATTACTGCTCCTGAGCTGATGAGAAGGCGAAGAACGGAGACTCAAACAGGACCTTGGGTTACAGTAAATACCCTTCCGCTTACAGCAAGTTTGATTACAGACGTGGCTACCGCAGATAGTGGTATTTACGAGTATCAAATCCAAACCCAAAACCTTTGCGGAATTACCAGCATGTCTGATATTCACAATACCATAAAAGTGACCGTTTCAAAAATTGAAGCTGAGGAACTGAGTATAGTGGAATGGAATCCTTATATCAATTGGACCAGTCCTTCCTCATTAGAGTCTTATGAGCTATGGAGGAAGCTTGACAATGAGATAGAGTATACGCGTTATGAACAGTTGGGTGCATCCGATGATCGCTTTTCAGCGCAAAATGCCGATGATGGCTTCACACATTGCTATAAAATAAAAGCTGTGCAAAGTTCTCCTGAAGCAGCTGTTTCTTGGTCAGATGGCGGATGCATCACTTTTGATCATGAACTGACCTTTGGCAATGTGATTACAGTGAATGGCGATGCTAAAAACGATACATGGATTATAGACAATGCATTGCTCTATGAGGATATTCAAGTAAGAATTCTTAATCGCTGGGGTAAAGCCGTGTTCAGTTCAAATAGTTACAAAAATGACTGGGCTGCTCAAGGCTTAGAGCCAGGTACTTACTATTATTCCGTGCGATTCAGGGGAACGGAGAAGGCAGGATATATTCAGGTGCTAAAAGACTAGAAAACCTTTACTTATTTTCAATGATTTGAAACTCGATTCTACGATTGAGTGCTCTTCCTTCCTCTTCATCATCGTTGCTGACCAACGGTTTTTCGTATCCAAATCCTTTAGAAACTACTCTAGAAGGATCTATTCCTTTATTGATTAAATGTGTAGCTACTGTAACAGCTCTCTTTTTTGACAGAGACAAGTTAAATTTCTTGGAACCTATATTGTCGGTGTGCCCATTGATCTGGATAATTATTTTACTGTTATCCTGAAGCATTCTTTCAAGTTTTACCAGCTCAGGATAGGATTCATCTTTAAGTTCAGTTTTGGAAAAATCAAAATAGATGTTTCTCATCACTGTTACCAATCCTTTTTCTACAGGGTTGAGTCTAAAGGTTTCTTCAATTATATCTTTTCCGCTGCTTTGGCTTAAATCCACATTTTTAGAGGCGAAGACATATCCTTCCTGCTCTACAGATAATCTGTATGGTGTGTTTTGCTTACCTTTTACTTCCACTTCATGGTATCCATCCCCAGTGCTTACCAGATTAAGAACAGTGCCTGTGCTTGTATTTTGAAGTTTAACTACTGGAGCATTTATTCCCTCCGCTTCTATTCCTAAAACCTTAACTCTGAATTTTTTTGTTTCAGAAGTTGCGCCTTCCTGGGATGAATTTTCTTTAGCTGTATTGTTTAAAGTCGTTTTTTGATTTACCTCATCTTTAGAAGCACTCCACTTATCCGTACTACTAGCCTCAAGAGTAGAAGGGATATTTATCTCATCATTGGTGTTATTCCTCTTTTCCGTTTGGCCGGCTTTAAGTGTTGATGGAGTGGTTATTTCATTTTCCTTTATTTCGGTATCTGTAGAAGATTCAGGTTTCGATGTTTCTGGTGTAGTTGTATTTTGAGCAATTAACTCTGTGGGTGTAGTAGGAGCATCCTCTTTTATGTAACTCACTAAGAAGATATCCTTATCCCCTGTACCATTATCTCTTACTGACGTATAGTATGCTTTTGATCCATCCCCAACAGGAATATAGTAAACATCATCATCAACAGTATTCACCGGATAGCCCAGATTTTCCGGCTCAGTCCATGTATCTGTTACAGGGTCGTAGGTAGATTTGAAAACATCATATCCTCCCAGGCCCAAATGACCTCTACTGCTGAAATATAAGGTGCGTCCATCTGCGGAAATATGGGGCGCATCCTCGTCAAATTCTGTATTAATAATTGGACCTAGGTTTTTAGGCATTGACCATTCCCCGCCAGGGCCTTTGCGACTCATGTATAGGTCAAAATCTCCAATTCCTCCACCTCTATTGCTTGAAAAAATTACAAACTCTCCGCTCGCTGGTATGGCTATGGATGTTTCCGAAACATCAGAATTCAATTTTTTAAATACAGGCTCAGGCGTAGACCATTTGTTATTACCTAGATGTTTCGTAGCAAAGAAATCACCCATTTTGAGCGGTTTGTAAATGACCAACTCTTGCCCATCTGCGCTTAGATGCAACGCGCCTTCATGTTTTTTTGTATTGACTGGGGGGCCTAAGTTTTCGGCCTTTGACCACACTCCATCTACATTGAATGACACATAAATATCCTCAAAGTATTCGTTATTGAAATCTTTGTCATTGGATGTGCCTCCTTTTCGCCTTGAGGTAAAGATTAACATTTTTTCGTCTGATGAAACTACGGGGGCATAGTCAGGATAAACAGAATTGATGGCAGAACCTAGGCTTATTATTTCTACTGATATAGGTTTTTGCATCATCTGTTTGGCATAAGCGCATTGGGCTATTTTATTATCCAGCTCGTTTACCAAATAAGGGTCTGATCTTCTTTTGCCATTTTTAGTGATAAGATTTTTATACTTTAAATAGTAATCAGTGGCTAGATCAAAACGCTCGTTGATATGGGATGCTTTACCTAAGAAATAAAGTAATTCTTCATCATAGGTAGAATCCAGAGCGTATACTTGGTGCAGGTATTTGAATGCAATTCTTTTGTTAATGGTTTCCAAAGCCACTTTGCCCGTCATAAACAAAGCTTTTACATTTTGGGGATTGAGGTCAGCCGCTTTTTTGAACTGCTCCAAGGCATCTGTTTTATCACCATATTTATAGGTCTCTTGTGCTACTGCCACCAAATCTTTATCGCTTTGGGAGTAGGAACAAATTCCACTAAAAAAAGTAAAACAGATTAAAACAAAAGATTTCTTAGCTGTCATGCTAACGGCAAATTATTTAAAATGTTGGTTCGTTCAATTTCAACACATAGTTATCAACATCCAGACATATTTCCAAAAATCGGAATGTTAAACACAAGGAGGAGGGATACTGGTAGGTGTTCTTAATCAGTAAATAAGTGGTGATGCTAACTAAAAGGATACGGAGTGAAACATAGGATAAACACCACAAGTGCGAAAACTCCAAGAGCTTTTCTCTTTGGATCGAGTGGCACTTCAATCAAAGCCGGAGGGTGATGAATGCCTAAAAAACGCCCGACCACCAAGGCAAAAACCAAATAGCTCATGCTGCCATTTAGATCAGGCCATAGAAACCCTATGCCATAATGTACTGTATAAATAGCCAATGCCACTGTGAGTATATTTTTCCATCCCTTGGCCACTTTGCTAAAAGCCAGAAGCAAAAAGCCGAAGTACAACAACGAACTATTCAAAATATCCTCCATCGGTTGATGGGGATTTACCACCCCTATTCCTGCAAAAAATATAAATGCAGTAAACATGGCAGGCGCTATCATATTAAATCGTTCACTTCCTATAAAACCATAGAGCACATGCCCTCCATCCAGTTGCCCTAGAGGAATTAAATTAAGTGCAGTAAAAAAAAGAGAAAGAAATCCCGCAAATAAAAATGGGTAGTGGATGATTTCGTAGGAATTGGGGACATGATCAGGATTGCTGGCCACTACATGCTTGAAGAATAGCATGAGTAAGTTATCTCCTACAGCAAACACATCTTCTCTGTCTTGGTAAACAAAATCAGCATAGTTGAGCCCATACTCCTTATATTCCGGGTGAATAGTAAAAATATGTTCAGGGTCGGGCAGATGGGTATATCCCCAAAAAAGAACGATTAATGCAGCAAAGAAACCTGAAAGAGGACCTGCAATGCCTACATCAAAAAATTGCCTGCGTGTGACAATTGGACCTTTAATGCGAATATACGCCCCTAGTGTACCTATGGTAGGTAAATCTAAAAACCACAGTGGAATGTACTTGGGAAGGGTTACTGCGATTTTATAAAATCTGGCGGTGATGTAATGCCCAAACTCATGCACGGTAAGAATACCTAAAAAAGGCAAAGAATAAGATAGACCTGCTATCAATTCCTCTTGGGTAAATTGGGGTGGGAAAATCAGCTCGCCTTGCATGTTCATGAAAAGCGGCTTTCCTAAAGTCCACATCATACCTGCAAGGGTAGTGGTAATTAACGTGATCGATAATAGGACCACAAACCATAGGTATTCTTTAACTTTTTCAGAAAGCATGACCGAGCAAATCAGATATCCCAACACCTACAGGGTAATACAAAGCTCTGATTCCAACAGATCTAGCACCTTCTACATTCAACATTCCATCGTCAATAAACAATGTTCTTTCTGCATTGAGCCCATAGGTATCTAATACATAAGTGTAGATCTCTGCTTTTGGTTTCCGCATTTTTATCATGTACGATAGAACGGTATCCTGCATTAGGTCTTTAAATGTAGAAATACCATGCTGACGGTAAAGAATATTCTCCACTTCCTTATAGTGAATCGCATTGGTGTTGCTCAACAATAGCACCTGATGCGAGGAGGTGAGTTTTTTTATCACTTCAATTTTATGTGCAGGAATTGCTCCAAGTAAGGCATTCCAAGCTTTGATAAGCACATGATCTTCTGCCTCAAGTTGAATAGCACTTCTCAATAGAGCCAAAAACTCTTCATCGGTCAGTTGGCCTGATTCATAGCGCTCAAACACTTGAAGGTCTTCAAAACTCTTTTGAATATTAGGCACATCTAAGCTTGAAATTTTCGAAAATTCCCTTAGAGACTGCTCTGGATCAATATCTATGATCACTCCCCCCAGATCGAAAATTACTGTTTCTATATGCATACCCTGTTGTTAGGGCAAAGATGAAGGATTTGAGGCGTAGCATCAAAATCAAAGTAATCCTTTTAGTCCCTTCATGACTTCGCATTTGTTGGTGTTGCGGGCAGCCCTGTGAGTAGTTCACCAACAAGAGTGCCCTAGCCCTTGTTGGTGTTGTGGGCAGCCCTGTGAGTAGTTCACCAACAAGAGTGTTTAATTCCAATCTTCACCAACAAACTGATATTTTAACTCATTTTGTTGGTGGAGCTTACCCAATAGCTAGGACGCAACACCAACAAAGGCGTAGATGAATTCAGCTCCAGAGGAGCGAAATCACAAT
>DAINOB010000118.1:0-7123 GCA_036735585.1 Cytophagales bacterium
CTCAATCATATGCTCTGAAAAAACAAAGTCAAAAGTTTCATTCTGAAAAGGAAATGGCTGAGTAGCATCCATCCAAGCTACTTCACGTGATTTTGGAAGGATATCCACGTTAAGCCATTCATTCATAATCTGGGCCTCAGCACCTATTTGAAGTTTTTTTACTTCATTTCTTTTAAGGTAAGCCTCTATTAAGGACAATGCATTTCTTTGATGAAATCTAAGATTGGTCTTTTGAGGAGTGTCGCCCAGAAAAGCTTTAATTGCCCAATAAACTTTTTTAATCAATGTAATCAACTTGTATATAATTCAGGCGGATAAGGCTCCAAATAGTGATTCTTAATGTTTTCACTCGAAAGATGAGCACAGAAAGACTTATCTAAGGTTGTCAATTTCCCCCAAAAACCCTCCACTCCAAAATAGTCAGGATCACAGGGCATCTCAAAAAAGCGATCCCCAATCAAATCCAGATTTACGGATACAAAATTTCCAGAATAATGAAAATCAGAAAATTGATACGGGCCATAGCGTTCACCATTAGAATAGCTGCCAAGATTGACTCCATATAAATGATATCCTTCGGCAAACTTTTGTTGACATAATTCAAACTTATCGATATGGAAGTAACGCATCATCTCTACCCAGTCCTGAATATTTTCATTTTTAGGTTTAGTTACACCTTTGCTGTGAAAATAAGTAACCAAGGAATATTTTCCTGGTTTTATACATTCTTTCAATTTTCCAAATCCAATTGTCTCACCAAGATTTCGAACATTTTTTGAACGCAATAGTCTCGAAACTTTAGAGTATGACTTAAGTTCCTTCTCAATAAATTTCCAAAATAGGTATTGATATCTGTCCAGCGATACATGAATAATAATCTCATCATGAGGAATATCTGAGATTAGTTTTTTTGTTATACTTTTCCAATCGCCAACGGGATAAAGGTTATACAATAAAGCCGATTTCAACCTGCTTTCTTAGCTAGAAATAATTCTTTGGTCCAATAAAGCGAATTCATAAAATAGTAAGAATATCGCTTGGTATAAAAAGAGGCAGATACTATATGAGTTATAGAATTTAAAACCTCTTTCCGCTTAATAAAATCAAAAATAGAGTCATCCAATAAAGTGTAAAATAATTTATGATCAATTCTCTTATGAAAAAGCTGAAATAAAATATCAATCTTATCCTTCTGAAAAAGTAAATCTGGGTTTAAAAAACTATATCCAGCTTCATTATACTCTGCTATCACTTCATCAACATACAATGGCATAATATTACTCTGTGCAAATACACGTAGATTCCAATCATAATCAGCATAAGAACTATACTTGGTATTGAAATTCCCTACAATATTAAACAGCTCTTTGCGTGCAAAGATAGCTTGATGACAGATATTAATTTGGGATAGTCGAACAAGATCATAATACCCACCAAATTCATGTCCACTATTTTTAAACACCACCTTCCCATATATATATGAAGCAGAAATCACATCAGGAATTGAAAACAGCTTAGAAAGAATGCTTGGAGATAGGGTATCATCAGCACCCAAAAAATAAATCCATTCTCCCGAAGCCAATTTAATTCCCTTGTTCATAGCGTCATAAATGCCAGAATCTAATTCTGAAATTACTCTTATATGACTTTGTTCTTCTTGGGCGGAAAGTAAAATATCAAGCGTTCCATCGGTAGACTGATTATCAATGAAAATGTGCTCAAAAGAATCAAAATCTTGCTGACTTACGCTATCAACACAATTTTTAATCACACCTGCACAATTAAATGTAGGAGTGACTATAGATAACTTCAATTGTTAAAACTTTGAGTTACCAAAGGTCTTTCCTTAGAAAGATACCATTGAGGTATGTATCTGCATACAAAAAGTATCCTTGGTCTTGAATAAAATTAATCAGTTCATCCCTTTTCATTCCTTTTCCATTATTAGAATATTCAGAGATTTCGGCACATATTACCTTGGGTGCTGATACCTTGAAATCATATGAAGACAATATCGCTAATTCATGCCCTTCCACATCAATGGAAAGTAAATCAGGAAACTTACCACCCGCATACTGTTGTAAAACATCAGTCAAAGTCTTCACTTCTATGCTTTCTGTATTTATTAGCTGATGCCCATTATGCTTCAACAAGGAGGCCTCATCTTTTGAAAACGTACTTAATTTGTCATCTGAGAAGTTATAAAATTCTTCTATTCCTTCATCCTTACCAATTCCAAAATTTAAATTAACATCCAGTGGACGGTACTGCTTAAACTTATTAATTAAGAAAGAATTGGGTTCGATATTTATTCCTCGGCTGCCTTTTAAGTAAAATAGAGCTGTATTATTAAGTTCAAAAGGATGATTAGCCCCAATATCAATGTATGAAGGAGTTCTTATTCCAAGAAGTAAAAAAAGATGAAGTAAAATTCTATCCTCGCCACATTGGGAGTAAGAATGAGTTGAATAAATTTTTTCAGGTTCATGAACAACCAGTCTACGGATTTTATCTATTTGATTAAAAAGCTTCTTAATCATTTAATGTAAACCTATGTTTTCTATTTTTAAGTTTTCTACTTCATTTGCGCAGTTCGGTGCATAAAATAAAGCGTCAGCCCATAAAAGCTGGCCACTTTGACTAAAGTGAAAATTATAAAATCTAAAAAGGGAATAGTTATAGTTCGATAGATATGAAAAAATATCGTGGCATAAAGGCTGATCTTTATAAATAGGCATGAACTCCACCTCACATAATATGAAGGATATATCTCCTCTTTCCAGCAATTGCGAAGCACCCTTTAATGCACTCAACTCAGCTCCCTGGATATCAAGTTTTATGAAATCAATCTTTTTAATGTTCCTGTCAACACAAAGCTCATCTAAAGTAATGGTATTGACAGATATACTTTCTACTGTTTTGAGAGGCTCTTTTATTTTTAGCTCCGTTTGATTGAAATCAAAAATAGAATTGGTCTCCTCAGACTCATTAATATTAAACTGAACAACACCGATTTTATCAGTAACTGCAAAATTAAACACTGAAATATTGGCAATATCACTTACTCTATCCTGTAAATCTTTAATATGATAAGGTGAAGCCTCTAAAGCAATTAATCGATTAGGATTAAATAGGTTATACATTTTTCTTGAAATTTCTCCTTTGAATGCACCTACATCTACAATAGTGATATTTGTATTCTTCTTTAAAAGATGCTGAACCACTGTAAAAGGATCTTCAAGACGCTTATAGTATTCTATCTGCCTTAACTCATATCCAAAGTGCAAGAGAATAAATTTGAAAAATCTACCTATCATTCAGATTGATGCTTAATCTGAATCTTTAAAACACTTTCAGACAAATTTTTATTTGAAAGTGCATGGTACGAAGCAATAAATACAGACCTTTTAAGCCTAGCATTCTCAGAGTCTATACCCCAATCAATAGGAAATTCTAAATGATTTGGTTGAGTATTGGGCATATACACGTACGGATAATGTTGCTTTAATGTATCAAAAATCCATTGACGTGAAGGTCTACATCCTTGTCCAGAAATGGCTTGTGTTGGATTGTCGGATGGTTCCTGCACTAAATTAACTCCATAAGGCGCTTGATCTCCAGAGACACATGTTTCTAGAAACAGCATTTCCCCTTTCTTTGAAATCGTCTCAATAAAAGCTGCAGGGTTATTAATATGATAAAGCAAGCCATAGCAATGCACTATATCTACCTTATCAAAAGTTTCTATAATCGAGAGGTCTTTCTCTACGTCAATTAACTTAGCGTCAATACCTAGTCTATTTTTTATAAACTCAACTAAGTCTATTCTACCTTCAGTACAAGTCACTTTACAATTTCTATATAAATAGAATAAGGTATGATCACCAATGCCCGCTCCAAACTCTAATACTTTTTTATTTGATAAATCTATTCCTAGGCTATCGAGGTGTTGTAACCGCGCTATGTTATGCTTTTGGTACTCACTATTTAAAAAATATTTGAGAAGATCACTGTTCTTGTCACTTTTATTCTTTTTTCTAAAGATCATACTTTAATCTCTTTCAATTGGAAGTTAAAATTTTCTACGTACCTACCCTGACTTTTAATTGGAATCTGGACCAATCCATGGTTTTTTGTGTAACCGATATTTATAAACTGTAAAGCATCGATACGTTCTATTTGTAATCCCTGCGATTCAATGTAACTGATGAGTTCATAGTCTCCGGGAATAAGCTTTAATTGAGGTATTTCAAAATCTATTTCATACGTGCCTTTTTCAAAATCAAAGGATTGATTGATGTAGGACGACCAAATGCTTGTAATTCTTTCACCATCCATTGAATTGAAGCACAGAGCAAAAGAAACTTTACTTATACTCTCATGTACTGAATACGTTGCTTTTACCCGCACAAAATCAAAAGTATTCAGTTGATTTACTTGTTTTCCTTCAGCATCCAATATCATCAGTTTACTTAGAGATACTTGACCTGTTCCTGTAGTTTGAGAAGATGCTTTCAAGGATATCTCATGGATATATTTATCTACTACATATTCTGTTGCTCCATGAAGCTTAACGGTTCCATTAACGAGCAGCATAGATTGAGGACAAATAGTTTTTATCGCTGCCATATCATGACTCACGAACAACACCGTCCTGCCCTCGCCACTCACATCTTTCATTTTGCCAAGGCACTTCTTCTGGAACTCTGCATCTCCTACGGCCAACACCTCATCAATGATCAAAATTTCTGGTTCCAAATGGGCAGCTACAGCAAATGCCAAACGCACATACATGCCACTGCTGTAATACTTCACAGGTGTGTCAATAAACTTCTCTACACCTGAAAAATCTACAATTTGGTCGAACTTGGATTTAATTTCAGCCTTGCGCATGCCGAGTATGGTGCCATTCAAAAAAATATTCTCCCTCCCCGTAAGCTCAGGATGAAAACCTGTCCCCACTTCTAACAAAGAAGAGACTCGTCCATTGATCTCTATCCGCCCTGAAGTTGGCTTGGTAATGCGTGAAAGGATTTTAAGCAAAGTACTTTTTCCAGCCCCGTTTTTGCCAATAATGCCAAGTACTTCTCCTTTTTTCACTTCAAAGGATACGTTCTCTAAAGCATTAAAATATCCTCCCTCGACTGGTTTGTTTTTTCTAGAAAATAAGCCAGAAAAAGAATCTCTCAAACTAAAAGATACTGCTTCCCCTAGCTTATAGCGCTTACTTAGTTGTTCCACTTGAATGGCTACATCTCTCATTACATCACATCGGCTATCAAATCTTCTACACTTCGGAAATAAAAAAGTGAGGATAGGAAAAGTATAAATCCAATGGCCAAAGAAAGCAGCACGTAAGACATGTGAACTTGCTCTCCTATAAAGGCCCATCTGCCAAACTGCACTACACCGGCCATGGGGTTGAGGTGGTACAAAAGCTGATACTTTTCAGGTATCAATTGAGCAGGATAGGCCACTGGAGTAGCATAAAGTCCAAACTGAACTAGAAAAGGAATGACATGCTGAAAATCTCTAAACCGCACGGTGAGTGAACTTAGCCATATTCCTGCTCCTAGAGCTGTGAAAACGGTGCTCAGAATAACCACAGGCAGCCAGATTACATTTGACGAGGGCATAAAACGAAACCAAACCATCAAGACAATTAGAAAAATTAGGGTGATGGCCATATCAATCAATGGGGTAATGGCCTTGGAAAGTGGCACCACCAATCGTGGGAAATATATTTTATTGATCATACCTGCAGCTCCAATAATAGAGCTTCCTGATTGGGTGAGTACATTGGAGAAATAAGTCCAGAATACCATTCCAGACAGCGCATAAATAGGATAGGGGACTTCACCGGTATCTACCTTCACGGCCATGCCAAACACTATGGTAAAAATAAGCAGGGTGGCCAAGGGTTGAATGGCTGCCCATGCCAATCCAAGGGCTGTTTGAGCATAGCGAACTTTCAAATCTCTTTGGGCCAATACCCAAAAAAGATCCCTGTACTGCCATAGCTCTTTAAGGTTTAGCCATCGATTTCCTTTGGCCTCAATGATGGTTTGTGACAAAATCTTAGCTCTGAAGGCTTGCTAAAAAATGTGACTTATATACTTCGCGAATTCCTTCTTCCAAAGAGATAGAAGGAGTCCAGCCCATTGTATTTAGCTTGGATACGTCCATGAGTTTGCGCGGTGTGCCATCTGGTTTGGAGGTATCAAATGCTAAGGCGCCTTCATACCCTACAATCTTTTTGATAAGTAAGGCCAAATCTCTGATGCTTAAATCTGTGCCACAGCCCACATTTACAAATTGCTTTTCATTGTAGTGCAACATCAAATGCAAGCAAGCATCGGCCAAGTCGTCCACATGCAAAAACTCACGTAGTGGTGTGCCTGTTCCCCAAATGATAACTTCTGGAGCACTATTGAATTTTGCTTCATGAAACTTACGAATGAGTGCTGGCAACACATGTGATTTTTCGAGATCAAAATTATCGTTGGGGCCATACAAATTGGTGGGCATGGCTGAAATATAATTGCAGCCATATTGATCCCTATAGGCTTCACACATCTTGATCCCCGAAATTTTAGCGATAGCATATGGCTCATTGGTAGGCTCTAAAACTCCTCTTAGCAGGCTTTCTTCTTTCAAGGGCTGAGGCGCATGTTTTGGATAAATACAGGAGGAGCCCAAAAACAAAAGCTTTTTTACACCATTTTTATATGCCTGATCAATCACATTGGATTGGATCATCAAATTGTCATGAAGAAATTCTGCTCTGTAGGTATTGTTGGCTAAAATGCCTCCTACTTTTGCAGCTGCCAGAAAAACATACGCTGGTTTTTCTGTTTGAAAGAAATTGTGGACCGCAGCCTGTTTACGAAGGTCAAGCTCTGCAGAAGTTCTTAAGACTAGATTGTTGAATCCATCCTTTTGCAGCTTTCGAACAATCGCTGAACCTACCATACCTCGATGGCCGGCTACATAAATTTTATCGTTTTTATTCATTGTACTGAAAAACCTTGTGTCCACTTTGCTTTAAAAGAAGATCTCTTTTAAAAAGGTTGAGATCTGAGCTCACCATATCTTTTACTAGCATGGACAGATCATAGGTTGG
>DAINOB010000119.1:0-7098 GCA_036735585.1 Cytophagales bacterium
GGCCAACTCACCGATGCGGGTGATAATTTTAGTGAAGGTGCCTTCCAAATATCAGGGAATACTACAGGCACAGGAACTTTAACCATTAATGCAAATGGAACCCTTAATATTGGGGTAAGCGGACCTTGGGCTGGAGGAGCAGATATTGGGGCAGTTGGAAATGCAGGAGGTCCTGGTGTAGGGGCTACAAACAATACCACTTTTCCAACAGGCTGGCCTTCTCCAAATATTAATCTCGATATTAACAGCAGAGTTGTATACAGAAGACGAGGATTTCAACCAGTTTCTGGAGTTCCACAATATGGTATTTTAGAACTATTCAATCCCCTTGCATGTGGTGGAGAAAATTGTAGAAGAATTCGATATGTAACAGAACCTCTTACAGTCTTTAATCAATTGATTTTAAGAAACGGAATTACGCTTGCAGACAGTGGTTTTCAAATCACAGGGGGTGTGAATTGTCGATTGATTATGGAAGCCAATGCTGAACTACAATTAGGTAATCGTAATAATGTTACTCAATTCCCAATTGGAATTACCGATGCAAACATCAATATGAATATAGCATCTACCGTAATTTACAACAGCTCAGATACGCCACCTACACAAAATGTAAGAGGTCTTTCTGTAGGCGGAAATAGTAGTTATGGTAACCTAATTATCAGAAGTGCGAATGCATTTAGAGGACCAGGAGGAGCACCTACAGTTTCTTCAATAACAACTGGGGCTACAAGGAATAAGGTGCTATTGGGTTCTACTGTAATAAGGGGCAATCTAACCATAGAAAACAACACAAATTTGGATGTTTCACCAAGCAATTTTAATATCGAGTTGCATGGAAATTGGACTACTCAGGCAACAGGGCAATTTAACGCTAGAAATGGTTCAGTATCTTTTACTCAGGGGAATAGTCAATCTATTAATGTTCCCTTAACCAACCATACCTTTTACACACTAACTGTAAACAAATCTAACAATGAGGTGACTTTAAATAGACCAGTAATTGTTAATAATCTTGTCAATTTTACCGCACGCGACATTAACTCTACACAGGCCAATTATTTGCAATTTAATGACGATGCGGTAGTAGGTACAGGAGGTAATGCACCAAAAGCAAGTAGCCATGTCAATGGTTGGGTGAGGAAAATAGGCAACGATGCATTTACTTTCCCTGTTGGAAATGGTACCATCTACAGGCCCATAGGTATTTCAGACCCCATTGATATCAACACTTCCTTTGAGGCCAATTATGTATATGCAAATGCACCTCATCCTCTTACAGGATCCGTTTTGCCTGTGACTGTAGAAAGAATAAGTGTTGCCGAACATTGGAACCTTAATCGACTGGTTTCTGGTGGAGGAAGTAGTTCTGATGTGAGAGTTACTCTTTCTTGGCAGAATCCTTTTTCAGGCGGTGTACAATCTTTTGATTCATTGGTTGTAGTGCGATGGAATGGTTCCGTTTGGATAGATCATGGCCCCAATATTCCAGCAACAGCGCCTGGAGGGAGAACAGGTGACAATATAGCAGGGACAGTAACAACTACCAGCTCCTTGTCAAGTTTCAGCCCATTTACTCTTGGTTCACGTTCTCAGATAATCTTTAATCCTCTACCAGTGAACCTCATCTCTTTCGATGCAAAGCAAGCTGGACTACAAACGATATTGGAATGGCAGGTGGCTCAAGAGATAGGTTTAGCAAGTTACACTGTTCAAAGGAGTACAGATGGCAGAAGTTTTACAGATCTGAGCACTACCCCTGCTAAAGGACTGACTGAGACTCAAAATTACCGCAGTCTAGACCCACAACCGGCTAAGGGAAACAATTACTACAGGCTCAGGATGAATGATCTTGATGGAGTATATGAGTATTCTTCTATTGTAATGGTATACCATGGTTTGGGTAAAGATGTAATTTTCAGTGCTTATCCCAACCCTACAGATGGAACTAGAATCACTTTTGCTGAATTGGCACAAGGATTAAGCATTCAATTGATCCAAATACACAATGAATTGGGTCAATTGATTCAACCAGACCAGCAGGTGCTGAGTCACAGAAAAGAATTGGAAGCGGTATTTTCAAAACCCCTAACACCAGGAGTATATATCGCAACCCTTGGGGTAGAAGGTTCTGATGAAGTAACCAGAATTAAGTTTCTAGTTCAATAAAATCGAATTTGATCATCATTTTGAAAAGGCGGAACTACCGCCTTTTTTTGTACCTTATACTGAAGTATGCTGTATTCCTATATACTTAGACCACTATTTTTTCTCCTACCCGCAGAGACTGCACATCATGTGACATTCAAACTTATTCATTGGCTATTCCCTATTCCTTTTATCCGAAAATTGGTATTGGGTTCTGTTAAAAGCTCAGTCAATGAATCAGTTAACCTGTGGGGTTTACATTTTACCAACAGGGTAGGGCTCGCAGCCGGCTTTGACAAAAATGCTTTACTACTTTCTCAATGGGCTACTATGGGCTTTGGATTTATAGAAATTGGTACCGTAACGCCTAGACCGCAAGCAGGAAATCCCAAACCAAGACTTTTCAGATTGCCTCAAGACCAAGCATTGATCAATAGAATGGGCTTTAACAACGATGGCGTAGATCAGATATCATTTCGCCTTAAGAGCCGTCCATCTTCACTAATTGTAGGAGGAAACATAGGAAAAAACAAAGATACACCCAACGAACAAGCTGCTGAGGATTACTGCACCTGTCTTAGAGTATTGGCGCCCTTTGTTGACTTTTTTACGGTAAACATAAGTTCACCAAATACTCCGGGCCTCCGAGCATTGCAGGACAAAGAGCCCTTGCTTCAACTGCTTCTTAAAATTAGAGAGGAGAATGCCCTCTTGAATAAGCCAAAACCGCTGCTCCTAAAAATAGCCCCTGATCTGAATGAACTTCAAATAGACGATGTACTGGAGGTGGTAGACCAAGTAGGCTTGGATGGTCTGATTATTTCAAATACCACCATTGATCGTTCGGGGCTTCAATCGAGCAAAGAAAGATTGGATAAAATTGGGGCAGGTGGATTGAGTGGAAAGCCATTAAAAGACAAATCTGATCAACTGCTTAAGTATGTAGTCGATAGAACAAAAGGCAAATTACCTATTATAGCAGTGGGGGGAATCTTTTCTGCTGAAGATGCGAAACATAAAATACAGCTTGGAGCCTCCTTGGTTCAAATATATACTGGTATGGTATATAAGGGGCCAAAACTAGTAGTGGATATTCGTAGGGCGCTATCTCAGAAATAATAATCGTACATTCGAATTCTATTCGTCTGGAGTACATGGCACAGAACACTTATAAGCAAAATACAGCACGCAAGCCCAAAAATCAAGATAAGCCATCTCCGCAAACAGAAAGCAAGGCGAAGTTTAATTTTTGGAATGATAGGAGGTTGCAGCTGGTTGTCGGTTTCGCACTTATTGGCTTTTCGCTGTTTGCTTTTCTGGCAATGGTGTCTTACATTTTTACCGGAGAGCAAGACCAAAGCCTCTTGGTATCGTCTTACCCAAGCGACTCTAAACAAGAAGGAGCTGAAATAAAAAACTGGCTTGGAATACTAGGAGCTCGATTATCCTCTTGGATGGTATACAGCACTTTTGGGTTTTCATCCATACTGTTAATTCCCATAATATTTGGTTGGGGTTTTAAGCTCGTATTTCAAAAGAGCCCATTCTCTCTCTCAAGGTATAGCATTTTTGGAGTATTTTTCACGCTTTGGCTTTCTGTATTGTTCGGTATTTTAGCCTTGCATTTGAATCTACTTGACAATTTTGAGTTTTTGTATGGGAGTATAGGTTTTATTTTGGCAGAATATACTTCGGCATTTCTAGGCTGGGGAGCTTTTCTACTTTTGGCTGTACTGATGTTAGGTTTTGTAATATTCTACTACAACATTTCAAGCATAGCTTCGGCTTCAACAAAACAAGATGAGTTAACTAAGACAATTCCTTTTGCAGCAGAAGAGCTGGATGCGGATATAGAGGAAACAGGGGATTTAGAGGAAGAACTCGAAGAATTGGATGTAGAAGGCTCTGAAGATAGCAACAAATGGGTAATCAAAGATTTAGGTGGGAAAGCTGAAAATCAAGAGGCAGAATCAACTCCTAAGAATCATAAACCTGAATTTACAGTACAAGGTGCAACACAAGAAGTGGAAGACAATGATCTTTTCCTCGATGATCCATTAATGGATGAAGAGGAAGATTCTGCGGAACTTAGCATCAATCCACTGAAAGATGAGCCAGTTGGAGACGTAAATGTGAACTACGACCCCACGTTGGATTTGCCTAGCTATAAGTATCCTCCATTGGATTTACTGAAGGAATATGACAATAAAGTACAAGTTAGTAAGGCCGAATTAGAGGCCAACATGGAGAATATCGTTAAGACCCTTGGCAATTACAACATTGAAATTGCAAAAATAGAAGCTACGATAGGTCCAACTGTTACCTTGTATGAAATCATTCCAGCTGCGGGTGTTAGAATTTCTAAGATCAAAGGACTTGTAGATGATATCGCCCTCAACCTTGCAGCCTTAGGAATTCGCATCATCGCACCTATGCCAGGGAAAGGAACTATAGGCATAGAAGTACCCAACAAGAATCGCGAAATGGTGTCTATGCGGTCCATGTTGAGTACGGAAAAATTTTTAAAAACTGACAAAGAACTTCCCATCATTCTGGGAAAGACAATCTCTAATGAGGTATTTATTGCAGATTTAAGCAAAATGCCCCATTTGCTTATTGCAGGTGCTACAGGTCAAGGGAAATCTGTAGGCTTAAATGTGATCCTAACCTCTTTGATCTATAAGAAACACCCTTCACAGCTCAAGTTTGTGTTGGTAGATCCTAAAAAAGTAGAACTTACTTTATTCAATAAAATAGAGAAGCATTTTCTTGCGCAATTACCCGGTTCTGAGGAAGCCATCATTACCGATACCAAAAAAGTAGTAAACACCCTAAACTCACTGTGTATCGAGATGGATGAACGGTACAATTTGCTCAAAGATGCAGGTTGCAGATCTATCAAAGAATACAACGCCAAGTTTGTAGAGCGCAGACTGAATCCGAATAAAGGACACCGATTTTTACCTTTTATCGTGCTGGTGATTGATGAGTTGGCGGATCTGATGATGACTGCTGGCAAAGAGGTAGAGACACCGATTGCGAGATTAGCCCAATTGGCTCGAGCCATAGGCATTCACTTGGTAGTGGCCACACAGCGTCCATCCGTGAATGTGATCACCGGTATTATCAAAGCTAATTTCCCCGTTAGGTTATCATTTAGGGTCTCCTCCAAAATAGATTCTCGCACCATATTAGATACTGGAGGTGCAGAGCAATTGGTGGGTCAGGGAGATATGTTGCTCAGCCAAGGTTCTGATCTCATAAGGATTCAATGTGCTTTTGTGGATACTCCCGAAGTGGATCGAGTATGCGATTTCATTGGCGCTCAGCGTGGATATGATACAGCCTATCAATTGCCGGAATTTTACAGTGAAGAAGAAGAGGGAATTGCTGACTTTGATTTTTCAGAACGTGATCCCATGTTTGAAGAAGCTGCAAGAATGATCGTGTTGCACCAACAAGGCAGTACCTCTCTTCTTCAACGCAAGATGAAATTAGGCTACAATAGAGCAGGAAGGCTTATGGATCAATTAGAGGCAGCAGGAATAGTAGGTCCTTCTGAAGGAAGCAAAGCACGCGAGGTGCTTATGCCAGATGATTATAATTTGGAACAATTATTGAACTCGCTTAAAAATAAGTAACGCACAGCTACATGCACAAATTATTTACTACTGCCTTTCTAAACTTATTTTCTTTCTCTCTTCTTTTTGCTCAATACGACCCCGAGGCCCTCAAAATCTTAGATGAAATGAGTGCCAAGTATCAGAAGATGAATGCCTTCAAAGCCGACTTTTCTTATACTCTAGAAAGCCCAGCAAGCGGAATTAACGAAACATACAAAGGAAGCATCATTGTAAAAGCCGAGAAGTTCCTTTTAAAAATGGGTGAACAAGAAATCATTAACGATGGCAACACCGTGTTTACTTACATGAAGGAAACCAACGAAGTGAATATTGCACACTACGAGCCAGAAGAAGGGGAGATCAGCCCAACAGAAATTTACACCATGTACAAAAAAGGGTTTAAGTACGTAATGGCTGAAAAAATCAATGAAGGAGGACAAGCCTATGACGTGATTGAATTGGTTCCAGAAGATAAAAACAAGCAGTTCTTCAAAATTAAAATTACCATTAGTCAAAAAGATAGAACAGTAAAACGTTGGAAGATTTACGAGAAGAATGGCAATAGATACACCTACGACATCAAAAATTTCAGCCCAAACTACACTACAACAGACGCTCTTTTCAAATGGGAGAAGTCAAAGCATCCTGGTGTGCAAGTGGTAGATCTTAGATAAACATTGACTGCACAGGATTTATTTGAGCGAATTAAAGCCAAGGGTAGCTACCTCTGTGTAGGTTTAGACACCGATATTCACAAAATCCCCTCTTATCTTAAGTCTGCAAAAGATCCCATTTTTGAATTCAATAGAGCCATTATTGAATCTACCGAAAGGTATTGTGTAAGCTACAAGCCCAACCTTGCATTTTACGAAGCACTTGGGCCAAAAGGGCTGGAGAGCCTGCACAAAACACTAGAGATAATTCCAAAAGACCAATTTACCATTGCCGATGCCAAGCGTGGAGATATAGGCAATACCGCAGCGATGTATGCGTCCAGCTTCTTTGATTATTATGGATTGGACGCGGTAACAGTAAGCCCTTACATGGGTGCAGACAGCCTGGAGCCTTTTCTAGCTCATGAAGGCAAATGGACCATTGTATTGGCCCTGACTTCCAATGAAGGTAGCAATGACCTTCAAAAGTTAAATCTAAGCACTGGAAACTCAGTATTTTCTGAGGTAATTAAAATGGCATCAAAAGCAGGAAGTGCCGACCAAGTGATGTTTGTAGCAGGTGCCACGCATGGGGAAACATTAGAAGTGTTAAGAAAAGAAGCACCCAATTATTTTTTCTTGGTTCCTGGTGTTGGGGCACAAGGGGGCGATTT
>DAINOB010000120.1:0-7086 GCA_036735585.1 Cytophagales bacterium
ATTAATCAATTTAACTGAACCACCCAATCCGAATAAGTTGCAGTTTCCTCCACCAAATGATACTCGTCTTTTTGCCTTCCTGCCAGCTTTTGTTCGATTTCTTCAGGGCCTAAGCCTTTCCATTGATAAAAATTTCTCAACCGCCTGGCGCGCAGATCTTCTGAAATGGTGCAAAAAACCTTCAAACTTGTCACTTGTGGAGGCAGAAGGCTAGAGTGGCAAGCCACAACTCCATCCAACACTACCACCGCATGCTCGGGTAGTTGATAGGTGATTGTTGTAGGAGATAGCTCCATACTCAGACTATGGTAGGGCTGAAGGCTGATTTCCTTTCCTTGAAGCAATTCTTGCAGGTCTGAAGAGAGCTGTGGCAATCTGTAACGCTCCCATACATCAGCATGGGTGTTTCTTTGAGAAGCTGGCATCAGCCAATCATCCAAATGTACGGGAATCACCGTTTGTCCAAGATCCTTTAAAAGTCTGCGCAGACGAGTGGCTAAAGTAGATTTTCCACTTCTTGCATTTCCTGCAATCCTGATCACTTTTCGCCCTTGATAGGAGGGTATATTTTCTAATCGTTTTTGGATTTCAGTGGCATAGGCTCGGTAGGGGTCATTTAAGATATAATCTACCGCCTCTTCTACATGCTCAAAAAAGTAATCGGCTCGTTGGGTGCTGTCTTTCACCCCTTTTCCGGTTCTTACGGCTACCGTTTGCACGCCTGCGGCTTTGCCAGCCAATATATCTCTATCCGAATCTCCTATAAACCAAGATTGGCTGAGGTCAATATTCCAATCTTTGGCGGCTTGCAGAAGCATTCCCGGTTTTGGTTTTCTACAATCGCAATCTACTTTGAAGGCTGGGTTTTCGCCAGGGAAGCCTCCATGAGGATGGTGAGGGCAATAGTAAATGCTATCCAGATAGGCTCTGCCCTTTCCAAGATCGGTTTCCATTTTATTGAGGATGATTCGCAACCCCTTTAAATCGGTGAGATTGCGTGCTACAACGGATTGGTTGGTAGCTACTATTGCCAGATATTCTGAGCGGTTAATTTTTGTAATTGCTGAGGTAGCTTGCGGTATCAAGACCAAATCTTCAGGTCTGTGAATCAGATCTACTTCTTCATTGATTACCCCATCTCTATCCAAAAAAATAGCCGCATGAGGTTGCTCTAGATTGGATCTTTGTATCCTGCCTGACAAGTAATCACGGGTCACTTTCTCCAATCGATCGGGTGTACCCATGTCCTTGAGGTATTCCGGGGTGATATACCCATACAGGTTTTTGCTAGTGGCCCACTGGGGAAATAGATCTTTGCCAAAATCCAGAGCCTGATTTTGTGGTATATCAGAAAGTATAGCTTTATTGAGTACATACAGTCCCGCATTTACCAGATTGCGCAGCCATTGTCCTTCGGGTTGAGGTTTGGGAAACCAAGCAGTGATCTTTCCATCCTCATCGCAAGCAGCCAAGTCGCTGTCATAAGGATGGTCATTGGGGTGTAAAACAAGGGTAGCTTCCGCTGATTTTTCTTGATGAAAAGCCATCAATCGATCCAAGGCCATTTCCAGCATCACATCACCATACAGCAATAGAAATTGATCTGGCAGCAAGTCTTCAATTTCTCTCAGTCCTCCTGCAGTGCCTAGAGGAATGGATTCCACATGGATACGCACTTTGGTGCTTCCTTTTCTTTGATCCATAAACTCCTTCACCTGATCCGAAAGGTGATTCGCTAACAAAATCACTTCCTCAATGCCATAGCGCTCTAGCAATCTTAGCTGATGTTCTACAATGGGTAGATCACCTATTTCTACCAAGGGTTTGGGTTTGTCAGCGGTGAGTTTTCCGAGTCGGGTACCTTTGCCACCCACCAATAGTACAGCGGTGTGGATGGTCATAGTTTGTCCACTCGGTAGATGATTTCCATTGGATCAAGTCCGTATTTTCTTACCATTTCTGGGTCCATCTTCTTTACCCAATCGTCTTCTGTCACTTTAAATCCTGCGAGCTGCAACCTTGAACCGTAGTCTGTTCCATATACTCTTTGGTGGTCATTTTGTCCAAAGACAAGCTCTCGTTGCCTAGGGTCTGTGATACTTTTGTCCTCGTAGGTGTTGGTTCTGCTATAGTCTAACGGCACTTGTATGATACCCCATCCTCCTGGCTTCAGCACTCGTAGCATCTCGCGCATGGCTTTCAAATCATCGTCTACATGCTCTAAAACATGATTACAAAACACCACATCAAAAGTATTGGCTTCAAAAGGGATGGCATGAATGTCCATTTTTACCTTGGCTAGCGGAGATTCTATATCTGCGGTGATATAGTCCAAATTGCCCATAGCCTCAAAGCGATGAATAAAGCATAGCTCAGGCGCAATGTGCAGCAATTTTATTGGAGCAGTGAAAAAGTTGGTTTTTTCTTTGAGGTAGAGCCACATCAAGCGGTGTCTTTCCAGCGAAAGGCTGTAGGGGCTTAGGGCATTTTCGCGGGGATGTAATCGACCGTACGGTAGAAATTTTCGGTAGGTGCGCCCATCAATAGGGTCTTTAACTTTGCTTCCGATATAGAAAACACTGAGTGTGCGCAAGCCTATGTGTGCTACTCTTTGTAGCAAGGGGCGAGGAATAAAGCGCAAAAGAAAACTGAATAAGTATTTCACACTGCAAACCTAATCAATGTAGATTGACTGAAAAACCTACATCTAAACCTATGCGCAAGACTTAAAGTCTATATTTGTTCTTTTACAAGCCACATTCATTAATTCTTTCTCTTTCTTGTCTTTTAACGCTGATTTATTAACCACTGTCAATGAGTTACTTACCGAATTTATTTCGGGTAACAGAGTGGATAAACAGCTGTTTGATAGACTGCTATCCGCACTCCTTAAATTTACGGACAGTGAATATGGGTTTATAGGCCATATCGAAAACCATGAAGGAGTTCCAAGATTAAGAACCAATGCCATCACCAATATTTCATGGGATGAAACAAGTAAAGCATCCTATGAAAAAACAAAGAAAGGCGGGATGGTTTTTGATAATTTGAACACACTTTTTGGTGCTGTAATTAAGAATCAATCCCTTCTTATTGCAAATAATGCAGCCCAAGATCCTCGTAGGGGTGGATTACCCTCCGGGCATCCCAGCATGCAAAGTTTTTGTGGTATCCCAATTTTTTACCGAGGAGAGATGATTAGTATGGCGGGCATTGCCAATCGAAAGGACGGATACACTCCATTGCTTATAGAATCTATTTCACCTTTGTTAAATGCTTGCGCGGTAATCTATCAAGGATTAGCGGACCATGAGCGACAAGCGGAGCTATCTAAAGCCAAGGATGATCTTCTTGAACAAGAAAAGCAAATCATAAAGACGCTGAGTTCAAAGCAACAAGAGCTCAAAAGAAACCTGGAACACCAAGAGCAACTCTCTGCGCTTGTGCAGTCAAGTGAGCGTAAGTTCAGGGCAATGATTGAAAACGCCTACGATGGATTGGTGCTATACGATGAGAAAGGGAGAGTAATTTTCGGATCTACTTCAGCTGAGCGAATCTCTGGGCATAAACTATCAGATCATGTGGGAAAAGATGGTGGTTTTTTTATTTTTCCAGAGGATAGGGCAGAAGCCTCCAGGCATTTTAAGCAATTGTTAAAAGAGCCTGGCAACACCATCCAGTTTCAACAAAGAATTATTCATGCAGAAGGCCATGTACTTTGGATAGAAGTGAGCCTCACCAATTTGCTTTTTCACGCTGATGTAGGAGCCGTAGTTTCTAACTTTAGAGACATCAGTGATCGTAAACGGGCGGTTTTTAAGTTGATCAAGAGTGAGCAGTTGTATAGAAGTTTATTTGAATTCAATCCTACGGCACTTTGGATTTACGATACTATCAATTATCAATTTTTGGATGTAAACGATGCTGCTCTTCGCATGTATGGCTACTCTAAAGAGGAACTGTTGGGCATGGACATTTTTCAAGTAAGACCAAAAGATCAACACCCTATTTTACGCCAAAGACTTGAACATGTAAAAGACACGCATGGTATGTTTCCCGCAGCCATTCACCTTAAAAAGTCTGGGGAGATCATGGTAGTGGACGCCTACTATAGTGCCATAGATTACGAGGACAAAGAAGCCTTTTTGGTACAGCTGATTGACAATACAAAAAGATACAAAGGTGAAGATAGGATCAAGGAATTGCTTTTGGAGTTGAAAAACTTCAAAAATGCTGTTGATCAAACCATGCTCGTAGCACTTTTGGATAAGGATGGTCGATTTATTCATGTCAATCATGCCATTGAAGAGGTAACAGGAAATAGTGATTCGGATTTTATTGGTAAAACTTTTTACGATCTAAAGTCTCCTTTCCATAATCGAGCGTATTACCAAAGCATGCTCAAAGCCATCAAATCTGATGAAGTATGGCGGGGAGAGTACCATGGGCTAAACATCGACAAGCAGGAATATTGGCTGGATGTGCTCTTGAGTCCGGTTATGGATGATCATGGACAAGTGAAACAGTATATAGCTCTATGCCTCCTGATCAATGAAAGAAAGAAAGCCGAGCAGGAAAGAGATCTATTGATTGATGACCTGACAAGAAAAAATCAAAGCTTGGAGGAGTTTGCATTTGTCACTTCGCACAACTTACGAGCGCCTGTGGCAAGAATTATAGGACTTGTGCACTTATTTGGTGATGCCAAATTGAATCAGGAAGAGAAAACTCAGATTGTGGAGATGATGGGAAAGGCAGCTGAAAATTTAGATCAAGTCATTAGAGATCTCACCGAAATACTAGCGGTGAAAAAAGATGTAAAAGACAATAAGTCTACCTTCTCGCTTAAAGAAGTGCTCGACAATGTGCTTCTGAATTTCCAAGATGAGATAACCCAAACAGGGGTGGAGGTATCTATTGATCTGAAAGGCACAGATAAGCTGTTTTCGGTTAAAAGTTATTTGTATTCAGTATTGCTCAATTTGATCTCCAATGCTATCAAATATCGGGATGAGCAAAAGCCTGTTACTTATCTTCAAATTACCTCAAAGAGTGAGCGTAATATGTTGGCGATCACTATTCGGGACAATGGTCTTGGTATAGATTTAGAAACTCAAGGGCACAAAGTATTTGGTCTTTACAAACGATTTCATAGCCATGTAGAAGGTAGAGGCTTAGGTTTATACTTGGTAAAAAATCAAGTAGAGGCTATGGGAGGAAGCATAAGTATAGAAAGCAAGCCTAGAGAAGGTTCTTCATTTTGCATACGCATTCCCAAAATGTTGTAATTCGAAAGCATAGAACCTCAAATTCCAAAAAACGAAATTTGAGCCATATTCGGTATTATTGCAATGTTATGAGACAAATGCTGTTTTTAGTCTTATTGCTGTGGCCTATTGTGGAACTGCATGCACAACCAAAAGGTAGAGAGGATGATTTTGCGCAAGGGACTACCACCACTCAGCAAAAAAGTAGAGATCGGTACACCAAAGAACGGTTTACCAACCGCAACAAAACCTATCCGCAATTGGTGAAATACCAATCAAAAGGATTGCTCTATGGCAACCTTTGTGCGAGGGAGATTTCAGAAAGAATGGGTTTTGAATATGTGATTGTACCTGAATCTGTGTTATCTGTGGAAGAGCGGTTGAAGGACAAGGGAAATAATTTTAAAACCAACATAAAGCTCATTTTCAAGCACGGGCCATGGTGGAAGATGACTTTCAACCGCAGAGTGAAGAAATGTAGAAGAATGACTACCGATCACAATGCGCGTTGATTGGTAGTTTTATTGATTTACAACTTTATACCTGATTGAAAGATGGCTCGAACAAAGGGTGCAGATGGAACACTCGCCATAATCATTAGATCTTCCATATAGCTACTCTCCTCATTTAAAAAAGCCAAAACCCTCTCGCTAGGATTGTTATCAAATAACTTTTGAAAAATAGACCATATAGAATCGCCCTCGTGCAACATTACATACAACATTAGGCGATCCATCTTCAGCTTCCACGAAGATTGAATATTTGCGGATGCAGGGTTCTTTTTGTTTTCTAATGCAGACACGAGATTTGCGCTATGTTTCTGAATCCTGTAGAACGTATAGCCACTTGTAGCTTTTGACATGCCTGCTGCAGAGCCTATGTAGATTACAGACTTCCCATCTCCTGCGGGGAATGAATAATCTGTCATGGGAATAGCTCCTTTTTCTGTATAGGTGATTTCGAAGTTTGACAGTTGATAGTATTTCTCAAGGTATTCCCTTATTTCCAAATCATAGGTTTCAGGGCTAAGCAATTCTGGCGAGAACAAAGTATACTCTACAAGCGCCTGATGCGCTGAAAAGGGTAGGACATACATGAAAGTAGGATGGTTTCGCTGCTGTACCCTGAAGTCCATAAATATTGGGAGCGAAGGATTGAACAAGGCTTTCTCGGATTTTACTTCATAACCAACAAAATGCTGAAGCAGAAATATATGATTATGAAGTTGCTCTTCAGAGGGCTTAGCAAACAGTGAAGAAAACACATATCGACAAGAGTAGTGTTTGCCAGAAGCCGTTACTACAGCACCTTGAGTAGTAGATTCAATAGATTGAATTTCTGCTTTTACAAACTTGAATCTTTTGTCTGTAGCCAAAAGTTGTTTGATGTGTGAGTAGTAATCAATACCCCTGATTAGTTGGTATTGATAAGGCTTGATCTCAATTTCACGACAAGCATCCGGAGTGTAGAATCCAAATTTGGACCACTGATGGCTCACCATAGGTTCTAGCAAGGGCATTGGTGTATCTGTCCAATAGCACCACGTGCGGTCGTTGATGATTTTATCCTCTTTATCAAGTATGAGGACAGTTTTATCTTTTAGTATTTCTGAATGGAAAATATGATAGGCTAAACCTAAGCCTGCGGCACCTCCACCGCAAATGATGTAATCGAAATCTTCCATAGATTTACAACCTCAAGGCTATACTTGTGTTTATACTTAGAAAATTATTCTGTTGGCAAAATACAGTTAACTGATGAGACGTAAACTTTTTCTTGTTCTTTTTCTAGTGATTCCAGCCATAGTATTTGTGGTGGG
>DAINOB010000121.1:0-7009 GCA_036735585.1 Cytophagales bacterium
TAGGTTACAATCGAAAACCTCAAGATTGTCTGAGTTTTCTGCATAGATAGCCGTCCTATATCCTCTTATGTTTACATTTTTAATGCTAACATTTTTCCCTTTTACAATGATGGCTGTTCCATAGTATTTATCAGGAGTAGACACATCACTTGAACCCACTATCTCAGCTCCTCTGAACTCGACAGTGATGTTGTCGCCTTCAATGGTGATTACACCAGCATTGTCATCCTTATCTTTTAGACTCAGCTTATAAGTGCCAGGTTTTACCACTGAATTGCTCTTAATAACCATTCCTGCTTTGAGTTTGATCTCATCTGCGGCCAATAAAATACCCTGGCAACAGAGGATTAGGAGTATAGCACTCAAAAGACCTTTAACATTATCCGATTTTCTCATGAAAGTAGCTTTGTTGTTCAGTTGCCAATTTAAGCGAAATAAGGTAAGCGATACAAACCCAAATACAATTTAATGCATAAACTCTATGCTAAGGCCATCATTTGTTAACTTGCATGCAATTCAATAGGCGCCCATAGTTCAACTGGATAGAATATCAGATTCCGATTCTGACGATAGGGGTTCGAGTCCCTTTGGGCGCACATTCATGAAAACAATATTGATGCTCATTGAATCAGCTTCATGTATTGCTCTGTTTTAGTAGGATCTAGGGTGGAAAGCAATTGTGCAGCCTCACTTCGCTGTTGTGGGGTTCCGTCTTTAAAAAGATTAATCATCTCCAAAGCTTTGGTGTCAAAAAAATTATTCAACATGACTGCGCCAGGTTTCAGTGCCATCACTTTAGTCAATTCCCTCAAAATTTCTAAAATCAAATCTCGTCCCTTATCAGGTTCTTCTGTGAATTTATCTAAGGCCAAGCGATGATAAGTATACATGCCTTCCCTAAGTGGAGATAATTGAGAGTTTAGAACGTTTTCCATCAACCAATAGCGATTGTTGTTCCTATTATTTTCAAATGCGGTCCAACCACTTGCACCACTAGGGGCTGCATAGTTTGAGATGACTAAAGCTTTTTCAAAAAAGGGATTTCCTCCATTCTTTGAGAAACTATCATAATCCATTCCCAAGATGAAATAGGCATAAAAACCCAACATGGCAGTTAAATTATTTATAAACTGATTGTCGTTGAAGTCCATTTGCTGTCCAATGGCATACTCAAATCTCCAGTATTGATCAAGAAAATTAAACAACATAGTGGTGTAGGTAGCCCCATACACTGGTCGAAGAACTTGTATTTGGGTATTGGCTTCAAAGGTGCCTATGCCCTCTACTCTATTAAGTGTAATCAGGATGTTGCACTGTATTCTTTCATTGGGGGCAAAATTATCAGTAGTCCATTTTCTGTTGTTAAAAAACTGAGTGAACGAATTTTCCATCTCAGTAAAAACTTGTCTCTCAAGCGTCTGTACTTGACCTGGATTGATGGTGACCCTGCAATTAAGCTCTTGAGCCAAAATGACTGTTGGGATGAGAACAAGAAGAATAGCAGAAAAAAATTTATCAAAAGATGAAAGCATACATAACGAAGGACGAACCAGATATTTGTTTAAACGCTAATTTAAATAGATTATTGAACAACTGGTCGAGTTTTGGCTTAGCAAAGATGAAGGCAACTAAAATTGCTTTTAATTGGTCTTTATATTTTTTGATGCAAAGCTATGCCTTTATTTATCCTAAGTTTTTTTCTACACATTTTAAGAGTACAGCCTGATTCCACTGGTATAATAATCGTAGAGGTTCATTCACTACGAAATGACAAAGGAGAGGTGGCTATGGTTTTACACTCAGTTCCTGAGGCATTTCCTTCAGATGCTACCAAAGGAATCAAATCTGTGTATGTCCCGGTGTTTAATAAAATCTCCAAGTTTACTTTCACAGATATCCCTCCAGGCGTGTATGCAATCGCTGTTTTTCATGATGAAGACGGAGACAAAAGACTTAAAACAGGGATGTTTGGATTACCCAAAGAAGGCTGGGGTGCATCAAATGACGCGAAAGGCGTCTTAGGGCCTCCAAAGTTTGTGGACGCAAGTTTTGAGGTCAAAGCCTCTAGCAAACAGAGATTAAGTATTAAAATTAATTATTGAGGGTGTACCTAGTAGATTTCAACAAAATCAAATAACCTATAGCTCCACAGAGCAAGCTCGCAGCCAAAATAGCAGCTTTGGTAGCTAAAATATCCTGAGTATCCTTGAGAGCGAGCTCGGTTATGAACAAAGACATGGTAAAACCTACACCTGCTAGCACTGCTGCTCCCGCCATTTGCTGTAAATTCACTCGTTCAGGCAATTTGACCCACTTCTTATGTACTAGAAACAAAACTATCCCGAAAATCCCAATGAACTTTCCTGCTACTAATCCAGTAAAGACTCCATACGTAAGTGGCTGGAATAAAACACTCATATCAAGTCCCTTTAAGGTAATACCAGCATTGGCTAATGCAAAAACAGGCATCACTACATACAATACTAATGGGTGCATTCCACTTTCCAGCTTTTGAAGAGGCGTTTCTGCGGCAGAGGTGATTTTTTTTATGCTTTTGAGTAACTTAAGTTGTTCATAAGTTACCAAAGCATTGTTATTTGGTATAATCGAAGCGAATTTCTCTTTAAGGTAATTCAAATTGTATACGTAGGCTTTTTCGTCTATTCGAACGCTGGCTGGTATAGTAAGCGCAGCTAAAACACCCGCAATGGTAGCGTGCACTCCAGACATTAGAAAGGCTAACCAAACACCCCCAATACCAATAAGTCCATAAATCCATGTTTTCCTTACCCCCAACAAGTTCAAACCGACAAGCACAATCAAAAACAAAATTCCTGTGCCTAATGAAATAAGATTAATGTTTGATGTGTAAAAAAAAGCAATTACCAACACAGCACCTAAATCATCCGCTATGGCTAGGACAGTGAGGAATACTTTGAGCCCAATAGGAACTTTATTTCCCAAAAGAGCCATGATGCCTAATGCAAAAGCGATATCCGTAGCCATGGGCACTCCCCATGCCGACATGGTGTTTGGGTCTCTGTTTAATAGTATATATAAAAGAGCGGGCACTACCATGCCTCCTACTGCTGCAGATAGGGGCAATATGGCATTTCTAGGATTTGACAGTTCACCTCCTACAATTTCACGCTTCATTTCCAGACCGACTACAAAAAAGAACAAGGACATAAGACCATCATTGATCCAATGATGAAGATCCTTGCTGACTGAAAAACCCTCAAATCCTACGGTGAATTTGATATGCCAAAGATCATGATAAGAGGATGAGAAAGGTGAATTTGCCCAAACCATAGCAATAAGTGCGGCAAGAAACAATACTATGCCCCCACTACTTTGGTTGTTAATAAAGCTGTTGACTGGCTTAAGTAACACATCAATTGGAGATGAAGGTAAAAGACTTTCCATAGTTGTTCGTTAGAAATACAGTAGCAAGTTACCTACTTACGGTATTTATTGGCGCTAATACTTTTCTGTCTGCTGCATTTGTGCCTGCCTTCGGTAAAATCTCTTTTGTACAAATGCTTTGTGGCCCTTCCACCCACTCTCTTCCTCCACATTTTGAAAGAGGATGGTTTCATGTGTTGACGCATGAGAGTAATGACTTCTGACTCACTGATTCCAAACTGCATTTGAATAGCCTCAAATGGTGTCCGATCTTCCCATGCCATTTCAATAATGCGACTGATGTCCCCTGCATCCATAAATCAACAAACTCTTTTGATTCCCGAAGGTTTTAAGGCATTAGTAAGATCCTATCATCTGTAATTGTCTTTTGACAGCGTGAACACTTACCTTCGCACCTTTAAAACTCCCCTTTTTGATTTATGGCAAAACGTACGTCAGGCATCAGCATTGCTCAGGTATTTCAAAGTATAGTATGGCCTAGGCGCAAGTATTTGTTTGTAGGATTGATACTGATCATCATTAGCCGGCTAGCAGGATTGGTATTGCCGGGATCCAGTAAATACCTGCTGGACGATGTGATTCCAAACAAAGATTTGGAGCTACTGAAATGGCTTATTCTTGCCGTAATTGGTTCACTGATTATTCAGGCTGTTACCTCTTTTGCACTCACCCAAATCCTAAGTGTAGAGGCTCAAAGTCTTATTGCCCAACTGCGGGTAAAGGTGCAAAAGCATATTATTCAATTACCCATAAGATTTTTCGATAACAGCAAAACAGGCGAATTGGTCTCCAGAATAATGACGGATGTAGAGGGAGTGCGGAATCTTGTGGGCACTGGATTGGCTCAGATGATTGGTGGCATAATCACTTCGCTTATTTCTTTGGTTTTATTATTAAGTATCAGTCCATTGATGACAGGGCTGGTATTGGTGCCTGTGGCAATTTTTGGATTAATCTCTTTGAAAGCATTTGCGAAAATACGACCCATTTTCAGGGAAAGAGGTGTAATCAATGCACAGGTAACTGGTAGATTGACCGAGACATTGGCGGGCATTAGGGTAATCAAAGGCTTCAATGCAGAACAACAAGAAATAAAAACTTTTGAGCTGGGGGTAGATAGGCTATTCAAAAATGTAAAAAAGACTCTGACTTCAACCAGCATGGTCACCTCAGCGGCTACTCTTTTATTGGGATTGGCCTCTGCTGGAATTATGGGGCTGGGTGGTTACATGATCATGAATGAGTCGCTCACCTTTGGAGAATTTTTATCTTTCACACTTTATCTGGGATTTATGATTGCTCCCATAGTGCAAATGAGCAACATTGGCAGTCAGCTAACAGAAGCTTTTGCTGGCTTGGATCGTACTGAGGAAATTATGAACCAGGCCCTAGAACACGATGAGCAAGGACGAACGATAGCCTTAAAAGAACCTGTAGGGAATATCCGTTTTGATCGAGTTTCATTTTCCTATGAAGAGGGAAAAGAAGTGCTTCATGATATCAATTTTGAGTCTCCGTCAGGCAGTGTGACTGCCTTGGTGGGTACCAGCGGGTCAGGGAAGACCACTATTGCAGGGCTTGCAGCTTCTTTCCTTACTCCTACTCAGGGCATGGTAAGCATAGACGGGATTGATTTGAGCAAAGTGTTGCTTCAAGATTATCGGGCACATCTGGGAGTGGTGTTGCAAGATGACTTTTTGTTTGAAGGCAGCATCAAAGACAACATATTGTTTCCAAGACCCAATGCTACGGAATCCCAACTCTTGCATGCGGTAAAAGCAGCTCATGTGCATGAATTTACCGATCGTTTTGCCGATGGATTGAATACTTTAATTGGGGAGCGAGGAATTAAACTTTCAGGAGGTCAAAGACAACGCGTAGCCATAGCAAGAGCAATATTGGCTGATCCAAAAATCTTGATTTTAGATGAAGCTACTTCCAACCTTGATACAGAAAGTGAGGCTTTTATTCAAACGAGTTTGAAAGAACTTATGAGAGGAAGGACCACTTTTGTAATAGCACATCGATTGAGCACCATTCGGCAGGCAGACCAAATACTGGTAGTAGAAAATGGTCACATTGTAGAGCGTGGCAGGCATGAAGAACTTATTGAAAAACAAGGGAGATACTTCAACCTCTACACCTACCAAGCAAGAATTTAATTAAAAATCAAAAAGCGACCGGTTGAGTCGCTTTTTGTCATTTGAATTTTTATCCAATTTGGGTTTAAGCCATCTGGGCGTCAAGCTTTTGTGCCAATACGTTTTTACCTACTGCACCTACTTGCTTGTCCACTACCTCGCCATTCTTGAATACAAGCAAGGTGGGTATGCTACGAATTCCAAAACGCATGGAAGTGTTGGGATTGCTATCTACATCCATTTTACCTACTACTGCCTTTCCTTCATAGTCACCGGCAAGTTCTTCTACTACAGGGCCTACCATTTTACATGGTCCACACCACTCGGCCCAAAAATCTACCAATACAGGTTTATCAGATTTGATCACTTCATCGAAGTTGGCATCTGTAATTTCTATTGCTTTAGCCATTTCTAAAATTTTTAATTATTATTTTGATGATAACTCATAATTCATGCCACCTGTTTTAGCTTTCTAGGTGGACAATCACCCTTAAATCACGCTCAAGAGCATTAAGAAAATCTCTTTCAGGACTCACACGGTACTTTCGAGAGCTCAAATCTATAGATATTCGCTCACCATCTACACTACCAGTAAGTTTAATTTTTAGGTCACAATTTCCCTTGTACAACCCTGCCAATCTTTCCAACTCAGCCACAGTGTCAGGATAGATGCTGTCCATTTCTAGCTGCAAAGCCACTGTTTTTGTGAGCCTTGAAGCCAATTCATCTAAGAGGATAAACTGCTGAGGCTTAAATTGTATGCGCGGTGGCGAATCAGGATTTCTCTTATCCACACGGGATTCCATCACTCCTTTGGCAAAGAGATAATGTCCTTCTTTTATAAAATGATTCTGCCGGAGAAAGTCTTCACCAAAAATGGGAATCTCTAAAGAACCCTTCAAGTCTTCCAAAGTAAAAATAGCATAGGGATTTCCAGTTTTGGACTGCCCTACCCTACATCGTGCAATGGTGCCAGCTACAGTTACTTTTTGTCCTGCCTGTAATTCAGGGATTTGCGCCAGCGAATGGCTACAAAACTGAGTAATCTCTCGCTGAAAGGCATCTAAAGGATGACCTGAAATATAAAATCCAATAACATCCTTTTCCAATCTTAATTTTTCCAGCTCCGTCCATGGCTCGCAGGGTGTTAGTTTCACTTGAGCAGTGGCTCCTGTACTTTGTGTAGACTGACCAAACAAATTGATCTGACCAGACTCCTGTTCATCGCGCAATTGATTTCCGTACCGAATGATTTTCTCAATATTGGTTTCATTCTCTTTATCATCTCGGTGGAAATATTGCGCTCTATGAATATCTGAAAACACATCCAAAGCTCCTGCCTGAGCCAAAGCCTCTAGTGTTTTCTTGTTTACAGATTTATTGCTCATACGATTGGCAAAGTCAAACACGTCTTTGAAAACACCATGCGCCTCTCGCTCGGT
>DAINOB010000122.1:0-6905 GCA_036735585.1 Cytophagales bacterium
GGAAACGATGGATTTAAATGGAGATCCAGAATAGTGAATTACAGCATCAAACCAGAATTCACCTATTTCTTAAACGATAAAAATACAATCACGTTCGGAGGTCAAGCATTGTACTATGATTTCTTACCCGGCCAAACCACAGTGAGGAGTCAAGGCCGTGAGACGGTGAATACATTGCCTAAAAAATATGCCTTGGAAAATGCAATCTACATTGGCAATGAACAAGAGATCAGCAGCAGACTTAGCCTTCAATATGGTCTACGATATTCTTTGTTTGACTACCTAGGAAGCGGCACCGCTCTAATTTTAGGTGACACCACCCCAGGCGAAAAGAGACCAATTCGAGAGATAAAGCAGTTTGGAGACAATGCCAGTATAGCTTCCTACGGAAATTTGGAACCTCGATTTTCTGTAAAATATGAGATCAATACCAGCAGTTCCATAAAAGCCAGCTACAACCGAATGGCTCAATACCTTCATTTATTATCCAATACGCAAGCATCTGTTCCGCTTGACGTTTGGACGCCTACTACCAACAATATAAAACCTCAAATAGCAGATCAGATTGCCCTAGGCTATTTCCTCAATTTCGGAGAAAGCAATATGTATGAGGCATCCGCTGAAGTGTATTACAAGGACATGCAAAATCAAATAGACTATATTGATGGTGCAGATTTATTGCTTAATAGAGAATTGGAGGCGGAGCTGCTTACAGGTAAGGGAAGGGCATATGGATTTGAATTGTATGTAAAAAAGAGAAGGGGTAAAATCAATGGTTGGGTAAGTTACACTTTGGCAAGAACAGAAAGACAGGTAGTAGGCATTAATCAGGGTGTTTGGTATCCTACCAGATTCGATCGTTTGCACAACTTATATGTTGTGGGTATTTATGAGTTCAATAAAAGACTAGACTTTTCTGCCAGCTTTATTGTTGGTTCTGGGGTGCCCGGTACATTTCCCACTAGCAGATTTGAGTATCAAGGTATCGTAGTGCCTCATAATTCATTTGATCAAAGAAATAATATTAGAATTTCACCTTACCATCGTTTAGATCTTTCTGCTACACTAGAAGGCAAAAAGAAGGAGGGAAGAAAATGGGAATCTAGCTGGACATTTGCAATCTATAATGTGTATGCTCGGAGAAATCCTTTTGGCATTTATTTCAGACAACAATCTCCCAATGAAAACGAAAGAGTAGCCCAATCTACCAATACAGAGGCTATTCGATTTGCAGTGCTAGGCTCTTTTGTTCCTTCTGCTACCTATAATTTTAGATTTTAATCCTATGAGATATTTAAAGACGATCTCGACATATTTATTTGCGTTTGCTGCTTTTACATTGGTTTCTTGTGAAGATCCTGTTGATGTTAAATTACAGGAAGGTAGAGTTCAGTTGGTGGTAGATGCGCTCCTTTTTGTAGATGATGGACCTCAAACTGTAAAGCTTACACTCAGCCAACCTTACTTTGACAATTCTAGGCCAAAGCCCGCCACTGGTGCTTTAGTTAAGCTGATTTTTGCCCCAGGGGTTGAGAAGATATTACCCGAGATAACACTAGGGAATTATGAGATAGACACACTTTCTGGGTTTACAGGTCAAATTTTCGGATTAGAAATTCAATATGAAGGCCAAACCTATAATTCATTATCTACTCTGGTAAGAGGTACGGTAATAGATACCCTGTATCAAGAATTTAGAGAACCACAATTTGGAAATGAGGCAGGTACCTATCTTTACTTAAAGGCAGTGGATAGTGTAGGCGTTGGAGATTTCAATTGGTTAAGATACAGCTACAATGGCACCCCTAACCGCAGGCCTGCAAACCTTACTTTTCCTGCTGATGCAGGATTTGCACCAGGAAATGCTGATGGATTGGAATATATTTTCCCAGTAAGAAACAGTATCAATCAGAGTAAGCCTTACAATGTAGGAGACACCATTACAGTGGAACTGATTTCTTTTGATCTGGTTACGTGGTTGTTCTATAATGAGCTTAGCATACAAGTTAATAACTTCGGACTTTTTGCAGACCCAATAGCCAATGTGAGGAGTAATATTAAAAATGTGAATCCCGATTCAGACCAAATCCCCTTAGGGTGCTTCACTATAGCTAGGGTTTCTAGAGCTGGCATTAGAATTCAGCCAAATTAGATAAGCTTTTCTTTTAAGAATTGGGCGGTGTGGTTGTGGTCCGAGAGAGCTTTCATCTGCTCTGGAGTACCTTCAAAGCAAACTGTGCCTCCATGTACTCCGCTCTCAGGGCCCATGTCTATGATCCAATCTGCACTTTTGATCACTTCCATGTTGTGTTCTATGATGATCACCGTGTGGCCTAAGGCAATAAGTGCCTGAAGGGCGCTCAGTAATTTTTCAATATCTCTGAAGTGCAAGCCTGTGGTGGGTTCATCGAAAATGAATACATGCTTGGTATCCTTTGGAAGATTGCCTCCAATAAGAAACGAAGCCAATTTCACGCGTTGAGCCTCGCCCCCACTGAGCGTATTGGATGATTGACCTAGGTGCACATATCCTAGACCTACATCCATTAATGGTTTTAGTTTGTCCAAGATTTTTGGTTCATCTGCGAAGAAGTCCATGCTTTCCTCTATGGTAAGTTCCAGCACTTCAGCGATGTTTTTGTCCTTGTAGGTTACTTCTAATATTTCTTCTTTAAAACGTTTGCCCTTGCATACATCACACTGTAGGAAAAGATCGGCCATAAATTGCATTTCAATCTTAACCACTCCTTCACCTGTACAATTATCACAGCGACCACCCTCTACGTTGAAAGAAAACTGAGCAGGCTTATAACCACGTGTTTTTGATAAATGCTGATCTGTGAATAGTTGTCTTATGCTGTCATAGGCCTTTACATAAGTGACCGGATTTGAACGACTTGATTTACCAATTGGGCTTTGGTCTACCATTTCGATGCTGTGAATCTGAGAAGTGTCTCCTCCGATGGTGTCGTATTTTCCGGTAGTATCTGCATAACCCCCGAGTTTCTTCTGAATAGCAGGGTATAAAATGTTTCGTACCAGTGTTGACTTTCCAGAACCACTTACCCCAGTCACCACGGTCAAAATCCCGAGCGGAAACTTCACGGTTATGTTTTTCAAGTTATTTTCTCTTGCACCTCGCACCTCTACATAGCTGGACCAAGGTTTTCTATGCTTTGGAATGGCTATGCTTTTCTTTCCGGTCAAATATTCGGCAGTATATCCGGTACCAGAATCCAGCAATTCAATGAGAGTTCCTTGAAATACTAAGTTACCTCCATGTGCTCCAGCCTCTGGCCCAATATCGATGATTTGATCCGCAGCACGCATCACCTCTTCTTCGTGCTCTACCACTATTACCGTATTGCCCATATCTCTCAGGGCAAGCAATACTTCTACAAGTTTTCGCGTATCTCTCGGATGAAGGCCAATGCTAGGTTCATCCAAAATGTACATAGAACCCACGAGTGCACTTCCTAAAGCCGTTGAAAGCTTTATCCTCTGAAATTCCCCTCCGGATAATGAAGAAGTAAGTCTATTTAAGGTAAGATAGCCAAGACCTACTTGGCATAAATAGCTCAATCTGTTGTTAATTTCGAGAAGCAGACGTTCTGCTACCTTAGCTTCGTGGGGTTTTAGCTTCCAATTTTGAAGCGTATTCAACAATACCTCTGCGGGCATCAGCACCAAATCGGTAATGGAGAGGCCATTAATTTTGACATAAGAAGCATCTTTTCTCAATCGGGTACCTTTACAATCAGGACAGGTAGTACGTCCTCGGTATCGTGAGAGCATTACCCGGTACTGAATCTGATGCGTCTTTGATTCTAAGTAAGTAAAGAAGGAGTTAAGACCATCAAAATAGGTATTTCCAGTCCACAGCAGTTGGTATTCTGCCTCTGTAAGGTCAGCAATTTGTCTATGAATGGGGAAGTCAAATCGAATTCCATTTTTAAGTAAGGGTTGTACCCAAGCTTGCATCTTTTCTGTTTTCCATGGCGCTATTGCCCCTTCATATACAGATAGGCTTTTGTCAGGAAACACCAAATCCGGGTCAATGCCCAACACATGCCCAAAACCTTCACATGTTCTGCATGCTCCGTAGGGATTATTGAAGGTAAAAAGGTTAACAGAAGGTTCTTCAAAAACGATATTGTCTCTTTCGAAGCGATCGTTAAAAATTTTTAGTTTAGGCTCATCCTCTATCCATAAGGCACATGTGCCGTCCCCTTCGCTGAAAGCGGTAAGCACAGAATCATTTACCCTAAAAACGGAGTCTTCGTCATTTGTATCAATTTGCATGCGGTCTATCACCACATAGCTCTCTCCTTTTAGTTCCTGCCCAGCGGTAATAGCATCAAGCAAAAGCACTTCGTTTTTGTAGAATATTCTGCTAAAACCCTTTTGAATGAGCACTTGAATATCACCCTCAGTTAGCTTGTTTGATTTCTTTAAAATTGGCGCAAGCACCATCACCCTTTTGCCATTGAGTTTGAATAAGTAATCGCTTACATCTTCGGGAGTATCCTTACGCACTATTCCACCACTCACTGGTGAAAAGGTGGTGCCAACACGTGCAAAGAGCAATTTGAGATAGTCGTAAATCTCTGTAGTAGTGCCAACTGTAGACCGTGGATTGCGAGTGTTTACTTTTTGTTCTATGGCAATAGCTGGCGATACTCCTCGTATGTAGTCCACATCAGGTTTCTCCATTCGGCCAAGAAATTGACGAGCGTAACTGCTTAAGCTCTCCACGTACATACGCTGCCCTTCTGCAAAAAGCGTATCAAATGCCAATGAGGACTTGCCAGATCCCGATAGCCCTGTGATCACTACCAATTGGTTTCTTGGGATAACTACATCTATATTTTTGAGATTATTTACTCTGGCACCTTTAATTGAAATGTATTTGCGTGCATCTGCCAGTTCTGGAGTCGGTAGGGTCATGGTGTTCATTGGATGTGCGAAAGGTCCGAAAAAACATGATTTGGGACCTTTTTTAATGTTAAGTTTTTTTAATGCTTATTGTCAATAACAAAAATGTCTGCATATTTGTGTTACCTAATTTTTACCAACCACCTCAAACTCACAATATGGCTTAAAACTTTACGTTACCAATTTCAATAACACATGATTGATGTAAGTTTAAGTGATGCACAACTCGTATCACTTTACAAAAACGGTAACGATGAAGCATTTGAGGTTCTCGTCAGAAGGTACAAGTCAAAAGTTTTCAACACGATATTCCCAATCGTTAAGGATAGGTTTGTCGCACAAGATTTACTCCAAGACACCTTTATTAAATGTGTGGATACCATCAAAGCTGGCAAGTACAACGAGGAAGGAAAATTTTCTCCTTGGATTGTCCGCATTGCACACAACCTCGCCATCGATACCTTCAGAAAGTACAAGCGTAACCCAGTTATCCGAATGGAGGATGGCAGCAATGTATTGCTCAGTCTTCGATTTAGCGAACAGGGAGCTGATGAGCAGCTTATCAGACAAGAAAAAGGCAAACAATTGAGAGCTTTGATCCAACAACTGCCCGAATCTCAAAAAGAGGTACTCATATTGAGGCAATATGGAGAAATGAGCTTTCAGGAAATTGCTGATCTCACTGGTGTAAGTATCAATACTGCTTTGGGGCGCATGCGCTATGCACTCATCAATCTGCGTAAGATGATGGAGAAGCCTACACACAAAGCCTATGATAAAAATATTTACCCAAGATGATGTACTGCTGTATATCTACAAAGAATTGCCCTCTGATGAGCAAGAAGAATTAGAAGATCAACTGTGTCAGGATCATGAATTGCTGACCTTTTATCAACAAGCCATTCATACCCTAAGGCAGATACCCAAATCAGAAATACCTGTGCCTGAGAGTTGTGTGCAAAATATCATGCAATACGCTCGGAAATATAAATAAGTAATCAGGGAAGAATCACAGCATCTAAGGCCACATCCCAGGGGTCTTTATCCCCTTTTTGGTGTTGAGTGTAGGTTTGTCATTAGGTCTCAGCTTTTAACTGTTAGGTTTTAGCTAAAGCCTAAATCCTAACATCTAATCGCTAAAGGCTATTTTCTCACTCGTGCCTATTTTCAATACCTCCATAATCCAACAACTCCTGCTCTCTGCTAAATTTTTCTAGTTGAAGTTCAAGTGTTTAGGAAACATAACAATAAGATAATATTGGAATTTGGATTATATCCATAGCTTTGTTTTGTCTTTACTGTATTCTATGCAATAATATACTGAATCTACAGCCAAAGGCCTTAACTAATTTCTAACTATCATTTGCTTAGGGCGGCAGACATTAAATTGGTGAGTTTTGTGCTACATAGAAATAAAGAGTTACAAAGCAGCACGAGCTACAATCTCGCACTAGCAGGTGGGGCTAGAATCGGACGTCAACTAAATACAATGTTAATTAATTGTTAAATTTGTATCGATATCATTTTTTGTACATCACTTTTACTGTTTTTACCGAAAATTTATTATTTACCAAAAATTGATAAAATGAAAAAGACAAAAGAACCCAAAAAATCATTACTAGGTTTTGCAGTAGCGTCAGCTATAGCTTTAGGAACTATTGACAAATTGACAGAAAATCAAGTAGCATTTAGTGAAGGTTGTTTCAATAATAAAGTTGAGACAAAGATAGGTTTTGGAGTGGGACTATATGGCACTTATTTTTGTGACTCATATTATGCTCAATCTTACGTAAATATGGGGATGGTATTAAGTGGAATGGGTTTAATTGCAGCACCTTTTTCATGTGGGGCATCCACTGCATTAGGTTTGTAAATTTGAAATCCGGAATATTACTATCATTTATTATTTGGTCTATTTGAATTAATACAAATAGATGAAAGAAATAGAGTTGCTGCACCTTTTTTATTAA
>DAINOB010000123.1:0-6853 GCA_036735585.1 Cytophagales bacterium
CCTATTCTAGGGCTTGCAAATTTTTTTAACCCCAGTGATGCTTCTCCTATATTATACCTCTATTTTTTTGTGCTATGGGTACTATTAATCATCCTGATTTATTGGATTTTGAGAAAGAGCAACCCTCCTGGTGAAGCCTCATGACCAGCATAAGTGTTATAGCGATCTCAATGGGGTATTTATCCCTACTGTTTGCTTTGGCATATTTCGTGGAGCGCAAAAAGATCTTTTCAGGATCAGGACGCTCAGCAGCTGTTTTGTATGCTTTGTCCATGGCTGTTTACTGCACAGCTTGGACTTTTTATGGTAGTATCGGAAGGGCAGCTACTTCTGGACCTGATTTCCTAGCAATCTATATTGGGCCATTGCTCACCGTGCCACTGTGGTGGACATTTTTGCGAAAGATGGTGCGAATAAGCAAGGTGCAAAATGTTTCTACACTTGCAGATTTTATCTCATCAAGATACGGCAAAGACCCTCTTTTAGCTGGATTTGTAGCTGTGGCCTGTCTACTTGGCATTGTACCTTATATTTCTCTACAGATCAAAGCAGTTTCCGACAGTTTCACACTGCTATCCTCTACGGGTACTTACAGTCCAGCAAGTAATTGGTTCAGCAGTTGGCAATTTTCAAGTTTGATTATCACCATTATTTTGGGAGTGTTTATCATGCTCTTTGGCGTTAGAAAGTTGGAGACTAACCAACCTAAAGAAGGACTGATCACAACCATAGCTTTCGAAAGTATCATTAAACTGGTGGCTTTTATCATAGCAGCCTCATTTATCATTTGGGGGGTATATGATGGCATTCATAGTGTTTTTACACAGGCGGTTATACTCCCGGATTTAAAGAAAATAATGACGTTCTCTACCAATGCCGAGACCCGTGATTGGTTCTGGCTGTGCTTGATTTCAGGATTAGCTATTTTTTTATTGCCAAGACAGTTTCAAGTGGCAGTGGTAGAAAACAAAGATGAAAAACACATTAAAACTGCAATGTGGATATTTCCATTGTATCTATTGCTCATCAATTTACTTGTAGTACCAGTAGCGTTAGCAGGGAAGATGCAGTTTATCAATCAGGATGTACACCCTGATGATTATCTCATGCTCATCCCATTGCTCAGCGGACAGAAGCTTATTTCTATCATCACCTACATTGGTGGGTTTTCTGCAGCTACTGCTATGATTCTGGTTACCACCACTGCCTTGAGCATAATGCTTACCAACAACCTTCTAGTTCCCTTGCTCATTCGATTTCGCAAACTCGCTCTGAATGAGCAGGAAAATTATACTGGATTCTTGTTAGATCTTCGTAGGCTCTCAATCTTGTTTTTGTTGTTTTTGAGCTATGCCTACTTTCTATTTATTACCAATGAAACTCCTCTAGTAAATATTGGGATTACTTCATTTATTGCTGTGGGCCAATTTGCGCCTGCTGTAATTGGAGGTATGTATTGGAAATCAGCCAATAAGAATGGAGCATTCTTAGGCATAAGTATAGGCTTATTGATCTGGTTTTATTTCTTGATATTACCTACTGTTTTACAAAAAACAGGGTTTCAAATTCATCCAATATCTCCTGTATCTGCTTTTGGAATTTTTGCGCTCCCAGACCTTAGTCTTATTAGTCAAGTAATCT
Organism: Cytophagales bacterium; assembly: GCA_036735585.1. Classification (GTDB taxonomy): domain Bacteria; phylum Bacteroidota; class Bacteroidia; order Cytophagales; family JAIYAX01; genus JAIYAX01. Next base: position 1,642 of record DAINOB010000123.1, read on the forward strand.
TTTGGAGTTTATTGCTCAATAGCACCGTATTTGTTTTTGGCTCTCTATTTTCTAGTCGCTCCCCCATAGAGGTAAGTCAAGCTGAAATCTATGTAGATATTTTCAAGTACTCTTCAGTATATGAAAACACAGTGGTATGGCAAGGCACAGCTAAGTTCCCTGATGTAAAATCTTTATTGATCAAATTTTTAGGTAATAGAAGAACCGAGGAAGTCCTAGATAGATATGCACGAAGAAACAATATTGATTGGAATACCAGACCGGAAATGGATTCTCGGGCTATAGCCTATGCCGAACGACTTTTAGCAGAAGCTATTGGTCCAGCTTCAGCGCGTGTAATGCTAGGCTCCATAGTGGATAATGAAGAAATCGGGATCAGCGAGGTGGTTACAATACTACAAGAAAGTCAGGAAATCCTAGCACTCAATAAGGCACTCAAAGCAAAATCCGAACAATTTCAAAAAGCATCAGAAGACCTCAGAGAAGCCCATGATAGACTTAAAACCTTCTCAGAATTAAAAGACGAGTTTCTTTACACGGTTACACACGAATTGCGCACGCCTATTACCTCCATTAGAGCTATGGCAGAGGTTTTAGAAATGGATCATGAAATATCAGAGGAGCAAAAAACGCAGTTTATCAATACCATTATCAGTGAATGTGAAAGACTCACACGATTAATATCCAATGTTTTAGACCTAGAAAAATATGAGTCGGGTAACATGGAGCTTCAATTTACGGATGAATCATTCAAAGAGCTCGTTTCTGAAGCCATAGAACCACTCTACCAAAGCGTAAATCAGAAAAACATCAAGCTGCACCTCGATATAAGGCCGGGATTGCCACTCATCGCCATGGATAAAGATAGAATCGTGCAGGTAATCGTGAATTTGTGTTCTAATGCTATAAAGTTTGTGGCCGCAGATCGTGGTGAAATATGGGTATCCGCATATAAGCTAGAAGGTAGGTTCAAATGCAACATTTCTGACAATGGTCCTGGCATTACAGATGAAAATCTGTCCAGAATATTTGACAAATTTTATCAGGCTAAAAATCAAATTCGGAAGAAGCCTCAAGGTTCAGGATTGGGATTGGCCATCTGCAAAAACATAATAGAAATGCATGGTGGTCAGATATGGGTGGAATCAGAGATGGGCAAGGGTTCGAAATTTTCTTTTACATTACCCCTAAGTCAGATCACAAAAACGCATGCTACCCTATGAAAAAGATACTGTTAGCAGATGACGATCCAGCAATATTAATGACACTGGAGTATTTGATGAAGAAAAGTGGATATCAAGTTTTTGTGGCTAGAAATGGCACAGAAGCCATGGCTATCTTAGATGAGGAAGTTCCAGATGTGGCCATTCTCGACATTATGATGCCTGATATTGATGGGTATGAAATCTGTGAAGCAATAAGGCAAAATGATACCCTTCAGATGACTAAAGTCATTTTTCTTTCGGCCAAAAGCAGGAAACTTGATATCGAGAAAGGAATGCAGGTTGGAGCAGATTTTTATATGACAAAACCTTTTTCTACGAAAGAATTAATGAAGAAAATCGAAGAATTAACGTAATAAATTATACAACACTTTTAAACCTAAATTGATAAGATTATGAGAATTAGAACTTGGGAAGACTACCAAAAAACATATGAAAGAAGTATCCATGATCCTGAAGGTTTTTGGGGCGATGTGGCTGGTGAATTTGAATGGAGAAAAAAATGGAATACCGTCCTTAATTGGAATTTCGATGAACCACAAGCCGAGTGGTTCAAAGGAGGAAAGCTGAACATCACAGAAAATTGCCTAGATCGTCACTTAAAGGATCGAGGGAATAAACTTGCCTTGATCTGGGAGCCCAACGACCCGAAGGAAAAGTTTGTAAGACTAACCTACAGAGAGCTCTATGAGAAGGTTTGTCAGTTTGCCAATGTGCTTAAGAAAAATGGAGCACGCAAAGGCGATAGAATATGTATCTATATGCCTATGATTCCCGAACTAGCCATTGCAGTATTGGCTTGTGCAAGGATCGGAGCAGTGCACTCGGTGGTTTTTGCCGGGTTTTCAGCCTCAGCCATAGCAGATAGAATCAATGATGCACAATGCAACGTGGTGATTACCTCAGATGGACTCTATCGCGGGGCTAAAGAAATTCCCGTTAAAAGGGTAGTAGACGAAGCATTGGAACAATGCAGCAGCGTAAATCGTGTGATTGTAGTGGAGCGGACACAATGGGCCGTGAACATGGTAGCAGGGCGCGATGTATGGTACCATGAAGAAGTAGTGAACGTAGATAAAACCTGCCCTGCAGAAGAAATGGATGCAGAAGATGTGCTCTTTATTCTGTACACTTCTGGTTCTACAGGTAAGCCAAAAGGAGTGGTACATACCTGCGGTGGTTACATGATCTATGCGGCCTATACCTTTCAAAATGTATTTCAAATAGAAGAAAGCGATATTTTTTGGTGCACAGCTGATGTGGGTTGGGTTACGGGACACACTTATATTGTGTACGGTCCTTTACTTTCAGGTGCCACCACACTTATGTTTGAGGGTGTGCCCACCTATCCGTCTCCAGGCAGGTTTTGGCAAGTCATAGATAAGTACGGAGTAAATCAATTCTATACCGCACCCACTGCCATTCGTTCACTGATGGCAATGGGAGAAGATCACGTTTTGGCGTACAGTCTTGATAGTTTAAAGTTATTAGGATCTGTGGGTGAGCCCATAAATGAAGAAGCCTGGCAGTGGTATAATATCCATGTGGGCAAAGAGAAATGCCCTATTGTGGATACTTGGTGGCAAACAGAAACAGGGGGAATCATGATATCAGCACTTGGAAATACAGGACCCATTAAACCAGCCCATGCCGGATTTCCATTGCCGGGAATTCAGCCAGTATTGCTTGATTCAGAAGGCAAAGAATTGGAAGGGAATGATGTAGAAGGATATTTGTGCATTAAGTTTCCTTGGCCTGCCATGATTCGCACCACTTATGGTGACCATGAACGATGCAAACAGACCTATTTTTCTAATTACAAAGGGTATTATTTCACCGGTGATGGTGCCAGAAGAGATGCCGATGGTATGTACAGAATCATTGGCAGAGTAGATGACGTAATCAATGTTTCCGGCCACCGATTTGGCACTGCCGAAATTGAAAATGCCATCAATGCCAACGATAAAGTAGCAGAATCTGCTGTAGTGGGCTATCCTCATGATATCAAAGGACAAGGAATCTATGCGTATGTTATTTGCAAAGACGAAGTAAAGAATGAGGACATCTTAAGGGCAGAAATTGTGGAAACTATAGTGGAACAAATAGGCAGAATAGCCAAGCCGGATAAAATTCAATTTGTACCAGGCCTTCCTAAAACGCGTTCAGGCAAGATCATGAGACGTATTCTGCGCAAAATAGCAGAGGGCGATACCACAAATCTTGGTGATACCAGTACACTGCTTGACCCAGATGTGGTGGAGATAATCAAAGACGGCTATATCAAGGGGTAGGGCAGAAAGCAACGTAAATCAACAGTAAGAAATAAGGCAAGAGAAATTTGTGGATTGTAGGATTTAGTCACAATTTGTCGTGATTACATCATTCGATTTTCTCTATTTATTTTGTTCTTGTGAAGAAAGCCGCCTTTACGTTAGTTGTATTATCAGTACTGTGCATTAGTTCATGGTTTGTAAATCATAAATCTATCATAGGGATAGATGATGCCAATATCTACATGGTCTACATGAAGAATTTGGCCAATGGATTTGGTTTCAAGTACAATATCTCAGAGCCGAATGTAGAGGGGTTTACTTCCTTGTTATGGACCGTAATTGGCGCTTCTTTTCATAGTTTGTTTGGATCAGCTCATGTATCCTTGTTGATTATGAGCTTCCTGCTTGTATTACTTACTGTGTTGTTGGTGGTCATGATTGACCTTCCAGGAGGTAAAAGCAATAACCTAGTATCATATTCCTTTGTGTTGTGTGTTTTATTAACACCGGGATTTGTCGATTGGACAGTGCTTTCTCTCCTGGAAACAGGACTCTGGACTTTCCTACTTACCTCTACTACGGTGCTTTTGGTAAACCGAAAAGCGATAAGCAGCAAGGGCTTTTATATTTTATTTATTGCTCTCACGCTACTTTTATTAATCACTAGGCCGGAATCTTTATTGTGGATTCCAGTATTTATTCTTTTGAATGCATACTCAGAGTTTATAGAAGGGACCAGCAAAATTTCAATAGCCAAACAAACTGGTTTACTAATTGCGGTTTTTGTGACAGGCCTAGCTGCGCTTACACTTTGGAGACTAAACACCTTTGGATATCCGCTTCCAAATACATTTTATGCGAAAGTGTCTAGTGATATTTTTCAAAATGCATGGGATGGCCTCAAATATCTTGTAAGTGCATTTATTTCAAAACCTTTTTTGTTTCTTATTCTAGCAGCAACGGTTTACTCTATTATTAGCAATTTTAAATTCTTGACTCAATCAAGATTGGTCATTTTCACTTCGGTTTTTTTAGTATCTCTTGCGATCCCATTGTATTCAGGAGGAGATCATTTTGGCCATCAACGATTTCTACAACCTACTATCCCGATCGCCTTTTTATTGGTTATTGAATTACTAAAGTTCAATAGAGTTGAATTAAACGCTAAACATTTAGTTGCTGGAGTTTTAATTGTTTTTTTTACATCCAGTTACAATATAAAAGAACTGCTTGTAGGAAAATACAGTCCAATTAGAAAAGAATGGGAAATAGCAATAGTTGAAAGAAATCAAGCCGAAAAGCTCAATGTTTTTTTCAATACACTAGATAGTCTGCCGTCTCAAGGTGTTCTTTCAGCGGGAGGCAGTGCCTTTTCATACCATGGAAAGACTATCGATTTATTGGGCCTGAACAATATTGAAATGGCTCATGCAGAAAAAGAGGATGAAAGCAATGAAATAAAGAACCATGCTTCATTCAAAAAAAATATTTTTTATAAACAGCATCCCGATCTTTTTTTTGTGTGTACTGGATTTGTTGATCCAAAGTTAGGTTTATGTAATCATATTTCTTTTGGAAATATAAATGCTCGTATTTTCAAGAATGTTTATTTTGATCCTGAATTCACTTCATATTATACGCTGTGCAGGGTTACAAAACCAGGGTATAATGAATTGTTGGAAGTTTTTTTGAAAAACAGCTTTCGATATAAGCTTG
>DAINOB010000124.1:0-6842 GCA_036735585.1 Cytophagales bacterium
TAGAGCACGACCTTGCCAAGGTCGGGGTCGCGAGTTCGAGTCTCGTTTCCCGCTCAACAGCCCTTCGCGGGCTTTTTTTTTGCCGGGATGGTGGAATGGTAGACACGCAAGACTTAAAATCTTGTGCCCAATAGGGTGTGCGGGTTCGAGTCCCGCTCCTGGTACTTTTATCTTGCTTAGTATTTTAGGCTGTAACAATACCGATATTGCAGGCGTTTCTAACTAACAATGCCTTTTTCTTTTAGAAAACTTCACTTCCTCTTTTTTCTATGCTTTGCTTTTGGTAGCATTTCTCTTAAAGCTCAAGAGAAAGACAGCATCAGAACATATATCCTTACGGATATGCAAGTACAACTGGACGCTACCCAGGCAGTCAATGACTTGTATAATTTTAAATTCAGCAAAGCAGAGCAGCAATTTCGTTGGCTTAAGCAGCAGTTTCCACAACATCCACTACCTTACTTTCTTTTGGCGCTAAGCGAGTGGTGGAAAATAATGCCCAATCCAGATGTGGAAGCTTACGATGACAAGTTTATCGCTTACCTAGATACTTCCATTACCTTCTCAGAAAGGATGCAGAAGGAGAATGAAAACAATGTAGAAGCAAAATTCTTCCTTGCCGCTGCCTATGGTTTTAAAGGTAGGCTGTATTCTGACAGAAAACATTGGCGCAAAGCCACATTTGCAGGACGCTTGGCCGTAAAATACATGAATGAAAGCAGAGGAAATCATGTTTTGAGCCCCGAGTTTTTATTTGGAGAGGCACTTTACAACTACTACTCGGTATGGGTACCAGAAAACTATCCTATGCTGAAACCCATTGTTGCTTTTTTCCCGAAAGGAGATAAAGCTCTTGGGCTGACACAATTGAGAGAAACAGCATTAAATGCATTCTACACACGCACAGAAGCACAGGTATTTCTCATGAAAATCTATGCGAATGATGAGAAAAGGCCAAAGGAAGCACTTCAGATGGCCCAATATTTACATCAAACCTTTCCAGACAACGCTTATTTTCATCGCTATTACGCTCGACTGCTTTTCACTGAAGGCAGATTAAATGAGTGTGAAAAAGAATCCATTAATATTCTAGCAAAAACTGACTCTGGTTATTTGGGCTATGAAGCTGTAACGGGGAGGTATGCTGCCTTTTTTTTAGGGTATATCTATAAAAATCTATTTCGGGATAAGGCATTAGCTACCAAGTATTACAATAGAACAATTCAGTTCTCTGAACAGTCAAAATCACTTCAGGCAGGATATTACTTATACGCCCTAAGCTATCTTGGCAAAATTTACGAAGAGGAAGAGAATCTTTATAAAGCTGCCATTCACTACCAAAAGATCCTAAACAGCAAAGAGAAGGAAAGCCCTGCTTACAAAGACGCTCAGGATTTTTTCAAGCAAAACAAAAAGCGAAAGATCAAAAAGCTTAAACCTGTGGTAGAGGAATAGAATTACTCTCCTTATAACTTGCCAATACTACCATAGTCTGTGTGTTGGATACACCATCCAGATTGCTAAGCTTTTCTAATATAAACCTTTGATAGCTTCCAATATCTTTGGCCACAACCTTAAGTAAGAAATCGCCATTACCTGTTACATGATGGCATTCTATGATTTCTTCAATTGACTTAATGGCTTCTACAAAGGTGAACAAGTCATTCTTTTTATGACTATCCAAATGAACAATGATATAGGTGCTAACCCCCAAACCGATTTTTTCATTGTCCAGCTTAGCATGATAGCTTTTGATAAGGCCTGAGGTTTCAAGCTTTTTTACCCGCTCCAGTGTAGGTGCTGGGGAGAGTCCGATATCCTTTGAGAGCTGTGCGTTGGTGATTTTGGCATTCTCTTGCAGAATTTCCAGTATTTTTCGATCTATTTGGTCAAGTTTGATCATACATTTAATATTTTAAACACATTTAGGATTTCCTACAACAAAGATTTATGATCTTTACTTCAATTCCAAATATTCTTTGGCAACATTTATTAATGGTATGATGTCCTTACAGGATTTATGGATCACCCCGCTATTTGCTACTTTCATTTTGTTTGTGGCATACAAAATTCGCTTGCATCACAAGGAAGATAAGGCCTATAAATACTATTTGCCTGCACTTGTGGTAAAAATGGTGGGTGCGCTCGCTTTAGGTATTATCTATCAATTCTACTATGGAGGAGGAGACACTTTTAACTTTTTAAATCAATCAAATATCCTCTTTGAAATTTTTCAAAAAGACCCTCTTACTTATTTTCAAATACTTCTTACGGGGCCTGTTTACAATGAATTTACCTATCCATTCGTTCCGAGCCTGTATTGGTACAATGCTCCAACAGAGTTCTTTATCGTAAGAATCGTTTCGTTTCTCGGGTTAATTACCTTCAACACCTACAGTTCTATTGCTTTGGTGTTTGCTGTATTTTCCTTCTCTGGCTCTTGGGCTTTGTACAAAACCTTTCTTAAATTATTTCCCGGGCTGGAGCAACCGATGGCTGTTGCGGTATTTTTTATTCCATCCGTTTTCTTTTGGGGTTCTGGTATTATGAAAGACACTATAGGCATAGGGGCATTGGGCTGGCTAGTCTCTTCATTTTACACATTGGTGGTTGAAAAAAAGAATCTGCTTCGTTCCATCATTCAAGTGATCTTTATGATGTGGCTTATCAGTCAGGTGAGAATGTATTTGTTACTTTCCTTTTTGCCTGCTGCGGCCTTTTGGTTGATTTTAGAAAACAATAATAAAATTTCCAGTAAAGTTATCCGATGGTTGCTTAAACCACTATTCCTAGCAATAGCTATTGGGGGAGCCTTTGCCGCAACCTACATTACCAAGGGTCATTCACGATACGATATAGATAAGCTTGGAGAGCTCACCAAAGTGAATGCCGAATACTTATACTATGTAAGTGTAAAAGATGGAGGGAGTGCCTACTACCTGGGGGAATTGGATGGTAGTGTTGCAAGTATGCTCCGGCTGGCACCGGCAGCTTTAGTCGTGTCCTTATTCAGGCCATGGATTTGGGAGGCTAAAAATCCAATCATGCTACTTTCTGCGTTGGAAAGCTTCCTTTTGATGATCTTATTGATCAAAGTGATTGTGAAAGTGGGATTACTGAATTTTGCTCAATTGGCCCTAAGTAGACCGTTTTTAATTTTTGCGTTCACGTTTTCTATCGTTTTTGCTATAGCTGTGGGACTTAATTCATTCAATTTTGGTACTCTTGTGCGCTATAAGATTCCGCTTTTGCCCTTTATGGTGGCAGCACTGTTGATGATGGAATCCTATTCCAAGCTAAAAATGACGTTCAAATCAGCTCTTTAATTGCAGCTATAAATTTGTCCTGAATGGCTTTTTTTGAGTACTTGGCTTCAATAATTTCTCTAGCGACCAAAGAGTGCTCTAGCCACTTTGACTCATTATTCAACCATTGTAGAAGTGCTGATTCCCAATCAGAAAGATGATAAACTAAAGCTCCACCCGAGGGTCGTGAGAGTATTTCATGGTTAACCCCAACAGCAGAAGCCAACGTGGGTATACCCTTTGCCATATACTGTATAGCCTTAAATCCACATTTCCCTCGTGTCCATGCATCATCTGGAAGTGGCATAATCCCTAGGTGAATACCTTCCAAATCAAGGGACTCTGATTCCTTATTCCATTTGATATAATCAATATTCTCAAAATGAAAATCAGGCAGAACATCACATATTACCCGTAACCTAAAAGGGTTTTGAAAGTAGACTTGCTTTAACTGTGGCACTATTTCCTCAAGATATCTAAGGGTGCTATGGGTACCTGTCCAACCGATTATGGGGAGTGATTCAGGCTGTGACGGATAGGCGTAATTAAATAAATCAGTGTCTACTACCGTTGGCAAAACCATCACAGAATCATTGTATTGGAGAGAAAATTCTTTCAAATAAGTATTGCCAGCCAACACAAGATCAGACTTGCTGATTATGTATCCTATTTTACTTCGCCATTTTATGTAAGTCTTCCACTTAGGCTCGTTCAAGCTGTCAGGCAGCCAAAGTGCATCGTCAAAATCATAGACCACTTTTTTGTCAAAGAAAGTAAAGAGACACCATTCAAACCAAGGAGGTCCCATTACAATAGTTTCTCGATGAATGTATAGTAGATCAAAATGTCGCAATCGGAATAGCAGGAAAACTCTCCGAATCAGCGCGAGAATCGAAGCCAAAGCTTTTAGAAATAACTTTCCTTTCTGTTGTTGCAGGCTCCAGTCAGGTACACTCCAAAAGGGTGCTACTTCGATGGTATATCCCTCTTGACTAAGAGCTTCGAAGTACAACTCATGTCTGAAGCGCTGTGAACCTACAGAATCATAAGGATAAGGACAGATGAAGAGAATGGACTTGCTCAAGATAATTGTTCATAAACAGCCTGATAGCTGTTCAAGCCATTTTCTAGTGAGAAATACGATTCAGCGGATACACGAAGCTGTGTAGGATCAAAAAATTGTGTTTTTAAAATTGAAATGGCTTTAGAATATTCTTCCTTATTAAAATCATTTACCAACACTCCCATAGAATATTTTTCAAAAAGCTCTTCTTGATCGCCAATTTGTGAATTGGATACCACAGGAATACCCATGGCAAGGATCTCACCTAGTTTGGTAGCTGAAGAAGCAAGCTTGGAATACCCAGGTTTGATAAAATAAATGGCATGAGCACAAGTCGCAATGGCGCGTGGAACTTGTTCTCTTGTCAGCGACTGCACCTCTATCCATTCAAAGGGAATATTCTTTTTTTGGCAAAGCTGCTTCAAAATATTGATTGTGTCCTTTGTTACTATTCTAAATCTTGCCGCTGGAAAGGAGCTTTTATAAAGTTTAAAGAAATCCAGCATTTCGTCAAGCATATACCAAGTACCAAGCGAACCCAGATACAGTAAATCCTGCTTTTGACTTATTGGCTTAATAGGTGAAAAATGGGTAAGGTCTACGCAACATGGAATTACCGTTACCTTGGATGAATCCACGCCAAATTTTTGAACTATAATTTTTTTTGCCTTAGTGGTAAGTACCACAATATGATCAGCATCTTTCAGCATTTTGGTTTCCTGCTTCTTGATGTATTGATATACAAGCTTGAAAAAAGGGTTTTTAAGATTCCAAAGTCCTCCTTCCACGCGTTCATCAGCCCAAAAACCGCGCATGTCAAATATCCAAGGCAGGCGGTAACTTTTCTTCAGGTTCATGGCAATGATCCCAGGCAGATAACTACGGGCATGTACTACTCCATACTTTCCGGTGCGAATTTCTCCACTTGCTTTTTTATACATCTTCCATAAGTCCCAAAGTGTAGAGAGTACTGGTGGGAACTTATGATAAGTACTTGGCAGCCATTGTATAGTATTTTGGTGCAACACTTCATGCAGTCTTGGTGAAGATTGCTGAAAGAATTTTGGTTTCTCAGCAGAAATGATGGTAAAAAAATAGCCTCGCTGTTGGAGGCCATAGATGTAGGGCAGAATCTGAGATTGGCCTAGAGGGTCTGTGAGGCCATCGTAGGTGAGGTAAAGGGGCTTTCGATTTTGACTATATGTCATTGGCTATTAGATGTTCTATACTTATGCATAAACTGGTGTAAAACGATAAGCAACCAAACTTTTGAATAAAGAGAAGAAGTGCCCCCTCTAAAATCTGACACTATATTCTTTACCATAGTGGCATTTACCAATTGATACTCTTCAATAAGAGATGGAGAAAGCCATTCATCTATAAGGTAGGATAGGTCTGATAATAGCCATGTTGATAGTGGAATAGAGAAGCCTCGTTTAGGCTTCATGAAATCATAGGATGGTAAGTAGTCCTTTAGAACCTCTTTCAATATAAACTTCCTATGGCCATTGCATACTTTGAACTCATAAGGTATTGATGCGGCAAATTCTATAAGATCCTCATCAAGATAGGGCACTCTTACTTCCAGTCCAGAGTACATGCTGGCCCTATCCACTTTTTTTAGTAGGTCATCTGGTAGGTAATATGCTCTGTCAAATAGGGCTTGATTTTCTTCATACCTTCTAAGATCAGGCTTGAAAATAGGGTAAGTAAACGATTCGTTTTGTTCACTTTGCATTAATTGTCTGGCTTCATTTAGTGTAAAAAAGCCATTTTCAACAGTAAAAATATGTGCTGGATCCAGGGTGCTATTGGTTTGCATCATTTTGACCAGCTTTTGATATTTGGATTGTTTGAACGCAAACGGAAAATATTTTAATGCTCTTCCCGCAGCGAAAGTTATCGGATTCATGCGTCTATTAGCCCATTGATAGATTCCATATCCCATAAATAGCTCATCTGCTCCATCACCACTCAGGGCAACTTTCACCTCTTGGACACAAAGATTTGATATTAAAAGTGTTGGGATTCCTGAAGAGTCTGCATAAGGTTCATCATAAACAGACTGTAGCCTAGTAAGCCAATGCTTTATGTCTTCTGGTTGTATTAAATATTCTGTATGCTGAGCACCTATGGCTTTTGCGGTATTTTTGGCTGTGGGAAGCTCGCTTTCTTCATACTTCCCAGTGCCTATGGAGAAGGTTTTAAGCGGTTGATGGCTCACATCCGCTGCAATAGTAGCAATGGTAGTGCTATCATTTCCTCCATTAAGAAAAATACCGACAGGCACATCTGCCATGAGTTGCCTCTTCACTGCTATTTTGATGGTTTCTTTGAGCTTTTGTTTTGTGCTGAGAAAATCTTTAGGCGTTTGATTGCTGATTCCGGAATTGTCCGTTTTCTGCCAATTGTATAGTTTATGGCCCTGGTGATTTATTCTAAGCACTTCCCCCTTAGATAATTTATTTATGGCT
>DAINOB010000125.1:0-6819 GCA_036735585.1 Cytophagales bacterium
TCGTGGTTGTTCAGCCCTTTTTCATAGCGTTTGATGGGTATACCTCTATACCAGAAACCAATAATAATCGGATTGTAGTTAAAGTGTAACCCTATATCCAACTGATCGAATTGGCCTTGAGATTTGTAAACGATTGCAGGTGTAATTCCTTTCTGCTCTTCTTCTACCTTGGTGAATCGCTTGTTTCTTCTCCCGTACTTAAATTTATTGAGAGGAATCAAAAAGCCTGTATGTAAGGTGGTTCTAACGGGCATTCTACTTACAATATTTGTAAATGCTTGATTAGGTCTATTGATATGGTGAATGGCTAATCCCAGAAAAAACCTCCTACTGAATAACATGCCCCCCAAACCAATATCCATGCTTCCGCGGGTATCACTTACAAAAGTCTCTTGCGTACCCAAGCCACTTAATCCATTATCAGTGAATTGATCTCCAAAATTAAATCGAGTAAAGTCAGCACTTCTTTGGGCATATCCAGCCTGAAATCCTGCCCTAAACGACAATTGCTTTGTCATAGGCAATAGATAGGCATATTGAGCTGAAATTTCCGTTTTGCGAAGCCCAATAGGATCCACAAAATCATTGGTTATCATTAAGCCAACTCCACTGTTGTATTTAGCTAAATTCTTGTCTATTGAAACCGCGGAGGTAACAAATGAGGCGTCTAAGCTCGGCCATTGCCTCCTGTGTATCACAGAAAGGCGAGTATCTTCAGCTGAACCCGCAAAGGCAGGATTAAGAAAAATAGGTGCTGCATAAAATTGCGAAAACTGTGGATCTTGAGCCTGAGCAAAACTCATGGATAAAAGGCTGAATCCCAAAGTATAAACCAAGTATTGTTGCAGCTTTTTCATTTGACAAGATATCTTTTTCAAATTAGAATTGGCAATTAAGGAATTGTGACTGACACTGTATCAGAGACTAAGAAAATATCGGTAACAGTGAGTGTAATTACTGTTCCAGATGCCAAGCCTGTGACGATGTGAGGTCCAGGAGAATTAGGCACTGCAATCCCAGACCAAGCATAGGTGTTGATGTTCCCACTCGATACCGAAGTGATTATATAGGAATTAGTGTTACAGCCTTCTCGGGATGGCTCTACTAAAATTCCCGCAGAAACTGTAGGCTGATTGCAGTTAGACGCATTGAGATTTATATTCCTTACAGATACCGAGGTGCAACCATTGGCTGTTACGGAAAGCTTTACTGCATAATTCCTGAAGGCTGGAAATGCAATATTTGTGGGGGAAGAGCTATTGCTTATCAAAGTACCTGGCGCAGTCTGCGAATCAAAATCCCAACTGTATAGTTTACCTGATCCAGAGCTGGGTCTAAAGCTTAAAAGTCTTGGAAGTGTGCCATCGCAGGCAGAGTTGCTGGTATCAATTACAAAATCAGCTCCCGGGTATGGGAATACCTTATATACTTGAGATTTCACTTTGAAGGTTCCTATCCTAAGTGTTACAATTTTATCACCGGGGGTACTCCAACGTACAGGAGGAGGAGTGTAGCCAAGATGACTTTGGGGAGTGGCATCAGCTCCGAAGTTCCATTCAAAGGTTGGCGTTCCAGCACTAAATCCTCCTGTAGCCACTTCGGTAATGGTAACGTTGTTATTCACACAAGCTCCCCCTGCTGGAGCAAAGTAAAAGTTAGCTAGAGGGTTTTGAGTGATATTCCCAATGTTTAAGAGTTGTGTACTTGTGGTAACACATCCCTCTGGTGAGGTAACACTTAATCTCACTATGTATTCGCCAGGAATGTTGTATAGTTTTGAAGTGGTAATTCCGCTGCCAGTATTATTAAGGGTATCAAATGGATTCCCAAAGGTCCAGGAATAATTTGTGCCCACTAGAGTATTCGCTTCAAAGTCTAAGGTAGTGGGTGTTGTAGTTAAATTTCCTGCAACAGTAAAACTGGCATTTAATCCACCCGTTACTAAAATATCAATAAATGATATTAGGGTAGTCACTCCGTTGCTCACAGTTAAGGTGGCAGTCTGTAAACCCGGTTGACTATAGGTAATGGTATGAGGTCCTTGGGTATTTTCTACAGAAGGTGTGGCATCCGGCCCAAAAAACCAACGATAACTGGTAATATTTGCAGGATTGCCAACTTGAAAGGTAACTGGCTGGCCTACACATACTACTATTGAACTTGAGCTTCCATTCACTGTAAAGTTTGGATCGATTCCTCCAGGCCCCCCACTGATGGTGATGTTTTGTGTGGTAGAGTTAAGGCAAAATCCATTTGACACAGTTAGTGTGACGGGATAGGTAGTTCCAGCTCCGCCCGTGTTAAAAGTATGCGAAGGGTTTTGAACTGTATAATTTGAGACTTGTCCCGTGGTAGGGTCAGTAATTGTCCATAAATAGCTAACTCCTGTACCTGCTGGACCGCTGAAATTTAGAGTAGTAGGAGCAGGAGAAAGTGGACCAGCAAAAGTAAAAGTCGCATTGGGTTGGGTAGAAATAGTGTAAAATAATGTATCGCTGCTGGTAATGCTGGAGGAGTCGGTTACCGTTAAAATGATGGTTTTTACACCAGCAGTGCTCCATTGCACCGTAGGATTTTGCACAGTGGAAGTGGCTGGAATAGCTCCTGTCCCAAAATTCCATGACCATGATTGAATGCCAGCTGGTGAAAAGCTGAGGTCGGTAAATGCGGTATTGGTATTTATACAGTTTCCACCCAGTGGGTTTGCAGTGAATTCAGCGGTGGCGGATTTTACAAAGGTTAGTTTGCCAAAAACTGCAGTTTCAGAATCATTGCCTTGCAAAGTTGATTTTCCCCATGCTGGTATTGAAGCTGGAACTGGAGTAGCAGGGGCTACTTGCTTGTTCAGCTGATAGGTAAATGGCATGGGGGATCCATCAGGGGTACCATCATTGTTTTGGTCTCTGTGAAAACCAACCACTAGAACTCCCCCACTGGTAGGAAAAATATCCTTGATATCTATATTATCCCCTCCTTGGCTTGGGGTACCGGCACTGGGTTCCGTACGATTCCACTCTCCTGTAAGCATCGAAGAGTAATTTAAATTTCTAAGATCAGAGCTATACACTACTACATAATCTCCCCAACTATCTCTATTTCCTGCTGCTACTACTGGAGGTTCTTGTTGCTGATATCCATTTCTTGTGGTTGTAAATCCTCTTGTTCTTAAAGTCAGGTAGATATTACCTGTAGCATCAGTTTTAATATTTATTTCACCACGGGTATCGCTTAAATCAGGGTTCCCAGAATTATGATTGGGCCAATTGGGTGCATTGGTGATACTTCCTACCCCAGCCAATCCACTTGCTGTGCCTAAAAAACCTGCCACATAGGTGCTATACATCAGCCTTCCATCTGTTAGTCTATATTTTGCCAACCATGAAAGATGCATATTGCCATTGGTGCCAGTGAATCTCGAGTTAAAGGTGTTGGTGCCAGGAGGATGTACAGGGTTATTGACAATGTTATCTCCAGGCCAAAAAGCGTTTACTGCATTCCCGTGTTGTCTACCCAAAACGATCAAAGACCTTAAAGTAGCAGAAGAAGAGTAATCAACGGCCAACCCATCAACATATTGATCTGGTGGCGACTGTTGATTGGTCTCTCGATAGAGTCTTACCCACCATTTTTTGTTTCCATTGAAATCATAGGCAAGTACAAATGGTTCAAAATCAGGCTGACCTCCACTGGTTTGTGATTGGTAACAAGCACCTATATATATGTCATTGGTAATTTTATCTACAGCGATACCACCCACATAAGGAGTTGCCGCATTGGCTCTACGATATCCAGTATAGCCTGGTCCTCCCTGTGTGGCGCCTGGGAAGGTAACATTGCAGGAATCAGTGTAGAAAAAGTCCAGTGGCCACTGTCCTTGTTTGGTTGTGCCGTTTTCATCTTGAATCACTGCCGTAAAATCTGGTATATTCCAAGAACGCATGGAGCATCTTCCAGCCTTCAAGTTTACCATACTTTCAGAAGGCGAATACTCAGGATTAGAAGTTGCTGGTGTCCATTCTCCTACTATACTGGTACCGTTTGATATATGTTGAGCGCTGTGTGTTGTCCAATTATTCACTACCTCATTACCAGTTCCGTCTGATCTGAGTCTGTGAATTACGCAAAAGTCATTACCTAAAGATTCTCCAAGCACATACACTATTCTTCCTTGTCCATCTACGTCCCAAGGCTGTCTTTCCTTGTGTAAGCCTGTGGCCCACACATTTCTGGTCCATTCGAAGCCCGAAGGAATCCCATTCACAAAATTATTGTCAAGCTTTGCAAGGAAATAACCACCTGATCTGCCACTACCCACTGTGTGATTGATGTTTCCAGATATAAAGATATCTCCTGTGGCTTGGCCAGGGATTGAATTTGTTTTGATATGAAAGATATCGTCAGCGGCTCCTGCAGGCAATTGCAATACTCTCAACACCGTGAGCATATCAGCACTCAGATGTAAAATAAAGCTGATTCGCTGTTGAGAGGATAAGTTGTTTTGAATACTATCAGGAGAAATTGTGATGCGTGGAACACTTCCAGGAAGCCAGTTGAGGCTTTGAGCTGATCCTCCTATAATGATGGTACCATCGCTCAATTCAAGTACAGCGTTGAATCTTTCTTTCCCAATACCACCTGCATAGGCGAGTATATCTGGTTGAGCATGAGCAGCTAAGCCAAGTAGAAAAAGAAAATATGTTAAGGTTATGCGGAGGTTTTTCTTGTTGAATGACATGCTTAAGGGTTACTTAACCTTCAAAATTAGTATAATTCGCAAACTTATGATCAAAAGTCTTGTCCATTTATGTGTTCGGTAAAACATTCTTAAAACACATACACGGTGTATATTTGAAAATAAGCATATTTGTAACTGCTAATTCACCGAAAAAACCTTAATGAATCTCAAAGGACTATTCAAAACCAGCTTACTCCTGTTTATAATCACTTTTTTTACTACTGTAAATGAGGTGTTTGCGCAAATTACAGCAAGTGTTACCAGTGGATGTCCTCCTCTGGTAGTAAACTTTACAGGACCTAATGATACGTGGGATTTTGGCAATGCTCCTCCGGTGGTAGCAGGCCCTAATCCTAGTAGAATTTATAATCTGCCCGGTACTTACACAGTTTCTAGAGCAGGAGCTCCAGGGTTTAGTATTACGATTACAGTGTTTCCCTTGCCAGTGGCTAATTTCAGTGCCACTACACCTACCTCAGGATGTGCCACCCCAGGTAATCCACTGAATGTCAGCTTTCAAGATCTATCAACACCCGGAGGTGCAGGAAGTATAGTTTTTTGGGAGTGGGATTTCGGAAATGGAAACACTTCAAATTTGCAGAATCCAACACACAGTTATACAACTGCCGGAGTATTTAATGTGTCTTTGAGAGTAAGAACAAATAATGGATGTGAGCGAACAGAAGTAAGAACTGCATTTGTGAATACAACAGGTGGTATTAATGTCACCTTTACTCCGGATCAAAGTTTAAGCTGCACGGCACCAAGAACGGTTCAGTTTACCAACACTACCGCTGGTATTCCTCCTGGATCTACTATTTCATGGGAATTTTTCAATTTTGATCCAGGCTTACCCCAAGGGATAGGCACTCCAGTGGTACCAACACTCAACACTTCTGTAGCCAATCCTCTCATTACTTTTAATAATCTGGGTGATTATACGGTAAGATTAAGCATTACTGAACCAGGAGGTTGCACAAGCAGAGCTGTTAAACCTGCTATGGTAAGACTTAGACAATACGGATTAAATTTTACCCAAGCCATTCAACCAGGGCCTGGTGGTAGTTGTAATCCTGTACCCGTGAGATTCACCAACTTATTTCAAAATGTAAACCAAGTATGGCAGACTGTGACTTGGGAATTTATAGATGCGACAAACACAGTAATCGGAACAATTGCTGGACCCGCCAATCAAGGGACTTTTGTAAACCCACTTTTTAATTTTCCAGGCCCCGGTAATTATACAGTAAGGGTGAGTGCTCAGGGTACATTAGACAGTTGCCCTGTTCAAACCAATACCCAATCTTTTACTATTGGCGGAATACCAACAGCGAGTTTCACAGTAAATGACTCTACTTCTTGTCAGGCTCCTTTTTCGGTTAATTTTAATGCTTCAGGATCGCTCAATGCTGTCAGTTATGCATGGGATTTTGATGATGATGGAGTAATTGATGATACTACTGTAGCTCCTAGTTTTAACTATACTTTACCTGGGCTCTATACAGTGAGGCTTACAGTAAGAGATTCAGGTGGCTGCGCTTCGGAAGTTGTGCGAAATAGTTTTATTCAAATTGTTCCTGTTCAGCCTGGTTTTCAGGTTCTCAACCCTAATGGATGCAATGCCTTAAACGGTAGTTTTACGGCCAATTTTCAAGATACCTCTATTTCTGCAACAGCGATTACAAATTGGACATGGCAGTTTTTTGATTCGCTGGGCACTTTGCTTGGAACAGTATCTGGATCAGATCCAAATATTCATCAAAATCCCTCCTTTACTTTCACAACAGATACCGCCATCAATAGAGGCAGGGCCTCATACAATGTAAGATTGATCATTAGCACTATAGATGGATGTACAGATACTGTATTTGTACCTCGAGCAGTACTTGTAGGAAATAAACCTGTGGCAGCCTACAGCTCAACACCACCTTTTGGTTGTATAAACACCACGGTCAACTTCACATATTTAGGTACTGTGCCTTTTGACACAGTTATTTGGTTTCCATTAGGTTATGGATCGAGTGATTTCACCACTAGAATTCCTCCTGCCAGTCCAAATTTTAATCATTCCTATGATGGTGACC
>DAINOB010000126.1:0-6819 GCA_036735585.1 Cytophagales bacterium
TTTTTCTCATCGCCTTAGCATTGTACAGTGCATATACCTGCTCCTGCACTTTTGGAAAATATTTTTTTGGGTACTGGGTGTTGGATCAACCTGCATTGTTCGCAGGTATTCTAAGCTTGGCTAATGGGGCAGCAGTATTCTTTCTTTTTCCTCAAAAAAATTCTTTCTCTAGATTCCAACTGATCTTTTACACCGGAGCATTGATTGGCACATGGGTACTTTTGCATAGTTCCCACTTACTTTTTGTGTATGTGGGTTTAGAGCTTCTATCCTTGTGCAGTTATGCTTTAGTATTAGGAGGAAAATCGGAAGCCACCAAGGTAGAAGCCGCTTTAAAGTTTCTAATTCAAGGTTCGTTTGCCTCAGCAATGATGTTGTTTGGGTTCTCCTTGCTTTATGCTGTGGGTCAGGACTTGACGTATGAGGGAATTTCTACAGCGCTAAGGGGTGATATTTCTCCAATCATACTTCTAGGTTTGATTCTTTCATTCTCAGGTTTTGCATTTAAGATGGCGCTATGGCCCCTTCACCTGTGGGCACCAGATGTTTATGCCGCTGCTCAGGTGCCAGTGGTGGCATTTTTGTCTACAGTATCTAAAATTGGTGGTACAATCGCGGCCTTTCGTTGGATATCTGCCATTACAGCCCCAATGCCTGAGATCATTCCGTATTTGGCCGTGTTCGGGGTCCTAGCCTTAACACTTGGCAATTTTGGTGCTTTCAGAAAAACAGGGTTTCGCTCAATGATGGCTTTTTCTACCGTAGCGCAATCAGGATTTCTGTGGATAGCCATTATGCAGAGTATGGAGGGGAGCACCATTGTGCTTCTATTCTACTTGATGGCTATGAGTATAGCCAATGTTTTGCTATGGAGCATTTATGCCATTATTGAGCCATTACAAGGTGATCAAATGTCTAACTGGAATCTTAGAAATAGCTCTTGGATCTTGACAGGAATTGGTTTGTTGATCGCTATGATTAGTCTTACAGGGCTACCTCCTACTGTAGGCTTTACTGCCAAGTTGCTCCTATTTCTCCAAACATGGGAATGGTATTCTACAGCACAATCTACATGGTGGCTTATAGTATTATTGCTTGGATTGTTAAACACCGTCCTTTCACTCTATTACTACATCAGGCCTTTGTATTATGGATTGATCAATCCAAAAGATGTAACCCTTAGTAATCAGGTAAATATCCCAATTAATTTAAAAGCACTTTGGACTTTTTTAATAGTCGCTTTGGTGGCTTTGTTTCTACAACCCAACTGGATTGTAGACCTACTTAAATAGTGCCTGTACGTCCACCGTCAACAGGTATGCTGGTACCCGTAATATAGGCTGCGGATGGGCCAGCTAAGAAAAGTGCCAGTGCCGCTATTTCTTCTGCTTTGCCAAACCTTTTCATAGGTATCTCTGACATCATTTCCTGTGCTACTTCCTCTATTGACTTCCCCGTTTTTTGAGATTTGGCTTGAAGAATGGCTTGCAATCTGCTGGTCATGGTAGCCCCTGGCAATATATTGTTTACTGTTATCTGCTTGGAAGCAAGTTCATTAGCCAGTGTCTTAGACCAAGATGCTACTGCTCCTCTAATGGTATTGGAAACTCCTAGATTTGGCAATGGAATCTTAACCGAAGTAGAAACTATGTTTATGATTCTTCCATAACCAACAGACTCCATACCTGGAATTAAAGACTTTGAGAGTAGATGATTACAAATAAGATGGCTTTGAAAGGCCGCGAGGAAATGATCTTCGCTTGCCTCTGCAATGGGTCCTGAAGGAGGTCCTCCAGTATTATTTACAAGTATATGAATAGGTCCATAGTGCTTTACAAATTTCGAAACCACGCGTTCAACCTCATTAGGCAATGAAAAGTCAGCTACCAAATAGTGATGCTTATTATCAAATTCTACAGGAAGCTCTTGTAAAGTCTGCTTGAGCTTGTCTTCATCTCTGGCTAGCAGTATTACGTTTGCCCCTTGTTCTGCAAATGCCAAAGCTGTGGATTTACCAATGCCTTGGGTGCTTCCCCCAACCAAAGCTGTTTTGTGTAAAAGTGAAGGTTGATTGGGTATCATGAATACTGGATTATGCAGTTTTTGTGATTTAATAGAATCCGCGTTTGGATCTATATTTTTTAGAAAATGAAATCTAGAAGATTTTCTAAGGAAAAAGTTTTCAATTTACTTTTCCTCTTTTTTCTCTTTATCTTTTTTGCCAAATACTGAAAAATGAACATAGCGCTTAGGCCTTTCTTTAAAGTCAACCACAAGCTTATCTAAATCCATAGTGAGTGCATTTAAATTATTATAGAGGCTGTCATTATTCACCAACTTGCCTAAAGTTCCTTGTCCTTCATTGATCTTTTTAAGGGTTTCATCGAGCTGGGCAGAGGCTTTCCGGGCATTATCTAAGGTTTCTGCTAGTGATGCATCATTGATGGTATCAGCCATAACTGCCATTTTATGAATGATAGGGTCAAGACTTTCCTTCATTTCCTGTAAGGATAAGACCAACTGATCTGTTTTGCTAAGAATGCCAGTAATTTTGGATTTACTCTCATGGGTGATTTTGGCCACATCAGCTGAAACGCCAATGAGATTTTCAAGTATTCTGTTGATTCGCACACCTGCATAGGTATATTCCTGTGATAGCTTACTGAAATTGATCAATGTAGTATCAAGATTCCTTACTACTGGCATAGCTCGTTCTGTTAAAATCTCTGTAAACCCTTGTTCTTTTACACCTATGAGTGTGTCACGATTGACCAATGTGCGGCTCCCTTGACCCAATTGCAACACAATGGCTTTTTCTCCTAGAAGATCCGTTTTGGTAAGCAACGCAACTGTGCTATCGTTTAAAAGCACCCTTCTATCAAGAACTAGGGTGACCAATATTTTATTTTTAATCTCTGGATTGAACTCTACTGTGGCTACCCTACCTATTCCCAATCCATTCAGAAACACCGCATTGGACTTGGTAAGTCCATCTACATTATCGAACACCACATAATACTTGTTTTCTGTGGTCATAAAATCTGTGCCTTTTAAGAAGTTAAATCCTAAATAGAGCAAAGTGAGAGAGACTATTGCCAAGAGGCCTACTTTTACTTCTTTGGTTCGTTTCACGGGTGTTTGGAGCTATGATGGTTTGCGAGTGCTCAAAAATAGAGCTAAAAATCGCTAATTATTCTTTTCAATTTCTTGCTTGTAATCTCTAATAGCTCTGTAAATGGCACTAGACATATACGTTTGGCCAAGGTCATCATTGAGATAGAGCTCTTCCCCTGGATTGGTAAGGAAGCCAACCTCTACCAATACGCTGGGCATTGCAGATTTCCACAAAACGAGAAGGCCCGCTTGTTTTACACCACGGCTACTTCTACCTACTCTGTGTTGAAATTGACTTTCGATCTTTGAAGCTAAAAACAAGCTTTTTTCAATGTAATGACTCTGATAGTTTGAGAATAAAATGTGCCCAAGAGGGCTGTTGGGGTCGAAACCATCGTATTTTTCGAGATAATTGTCTTCTTGTAAAATAACAGAATTTTCTCTTTTTGCCACCTCTAGATTGCCTTTGGAGGTGTGCAAACCCATGGTGTAGGTCTCTGTTCCGAATGCATTTTTTTCAGCACTGTTGCAGTGTATCGATACAAATAAGCTGGCATTGTTTTTATTAGCAATACCGGCCCGATCATGCAGCTCTACAAAAGTATTGTCCTTGCGAGTATACACCACCTTCACATCGGGAAGGTTTTCTTCAATGATACTTCCCAATTTCTTAGCTATAGCCAAAGAAACTATGGACTCACGAGATACTTTACCCAGACAGCCGGGATCTTTTCCACCATGGCCAGCATCGATTACAATAGTTTTGAGTTTGTAGGGTTTGATGTTAAGTCCACCTGCTGCAGAAAGCAAAAACAAGGAAGCCATGACCAAGAGTAGCGTACACCGCTTGATAAAGATATGGTCCATTAGGGGCTTCATTTTGCTAAATTACTGCAAATTTGCACAAAATAAGGCATTCCTGAAAGTTAATCGTTTTGCAAATCCTTAGCAGACTGCTTCTTATAATTATTTTTGGGTGGGCCTCAGTTCTCTATGGCCAGACTCCCAATGACTCTATTCCCGCGGTGCGGTATGATAGTTTAGAACAGGACACCCTTATTTCCGCTGACAGCCTGCTTATTTTAGGTGACAGTGCTGCTATAAATAAGCGAGGAAGTTACAAAGCTAATGCTGCCAAGGACATTGAAACTACCATAAAGTACAAAGCAAAAGATAGTATCCGATTTGATGTGAAATCTCAGATTCTCAAGCTTAACAATGAATCTCAAATTGACTACGGAAATCTTCAAATGAAAGCCTATGAAATAGACATCAGTTGGCAAACCAACCAAGTGATATCTAGGGGAAAAACTGATGATTCTACTGGGAAGTATATGGGTACACCTGTTTTTGCCCAAGGATCGGAAACCTATGTAGCCAAAGAAATCAAATACAATTACCAAACTGAGAAAGGTCTAATCACAGATATAGTAACCCAACAAGGAGAAGGATACATACATGGACAGACGGTGAAGAAAAGCAACGAAACTGATTTTTTCTTAGACAACGCTCGATACACTACTTGCAATCTTGCACATCCTCACTTTGAAATCAACGCGCGCAGAATAAAAATGATCAAGGATAAGAAGATCGTCACAGGTCCCTTTAATCTGCAAATTGAAAATGTACCTACCCCTATAGGATTTGCCTTCGGAATGTTTCCAACTACCAATAAAGATCGAGCGTCAGGAGTTATCATTCCAGCTTATGGAGAGGCACAAGACAGGGGATTTTTTCTACGAGATGGTGGATATTATTTTGGCTTCAGCGATTACTTCGATGCTAAAATAATGGGTGAGATTTACTCAAGGGGTGGGTTTGGACTTAATAACGTAGTCAATTACAAAAAACGGTACCATTTTGATGGCAACCTGAATTTCCGATATGTAAGAAGACCTGAGGCAGGTAGCGATATAGAAGATCGAGAATTTATACGAGATATTTGGTTTAGTTGGGCGCACATGCCTGTGGCTCGAGGAAACAGTCGTTTTTCTGCCAATGTTGCCCTCGGAAGCACGAGATTTAATGAAAGAAATGCTTTTCAGGCCAACAACTTTTTAAGCAATACTTTCAACTCCGCTATAAGTTACGCCACTAGCTTTCCTGGTACTCCTTTCAACTTAGTATTGAGTGCCACTCAGGATCAAAACACCCAAACTGGTGTCATGAATGTATCGCTGCCCAACTTCAGCTTCAACATGAACCAAATTCAACCTTTCAAAAGAAAAGTATCTTCAGGACAGGCATGGTATGAAAAGATCAGGGTAAGCTACCAATCCGTGGCAGCCAATAGTTTTACCAATGCCCCAAGAACTGGTGCAGGGTTTCCCTTTCTAGTTACGAATGGAAGCTTGCCTGAAACTAGGCCCCTGACTGTAGATTTAGATACCTTGCCCATCCTCCTGCAACGTGCAAGATTTGGGATGCAGCATACTATCCCTATTGCTGCTTCTTTCAGGGTATTAAAGCATTTTAGTATCAATCCTTCATTTACCTACGTGGAGCGGTGGTCTCCTTACAAGCTTAACTATTCAAATTTTTCTTTTGCTGACACAGGGGTTAGAGTAGATACCGCCAGAGGATTTCAACGAAACTATGATTACAATTTTAACATGGGACTCACTACTCAAGTATACGGAATCCTTAAGTTTAAAAGAGGCTCCATTGAAGCCATCAGGCACAAAATCATCCCTACACTAAGCTTTGCCTATAGACCTGATTTTGGCTCCTCCTTCTTTGATTTTTATCAGAACAGAGTTATTAACGAGCAAGGCACAAGGCAGCGGCTAAGTACTTTTCAAGGCACTCTCTATGGAGCCCCTGCGCTAGGCGAGCAAAGAAATATGAGGATAGACCTTCAAAATAACTTAGAAATGAAACTCCGGCCTAAAACTGATACTGGCGAACTACCTAAAAAAATCATGCTTCTAGACAACTTTGGGCTCAATGGTTTCTACAATTTCGCTGCTGACTCCAATAAACTAAGTGATATTCAGCTGACCGCCCGAACCAACCTTTTTGGGAAAATTCAAATCAACTTTAATGGAACACTTAGGCCTTATGCAGTATTTCTTGATTCACTTTTTATAGGCACTACTGGAACTAGAGAAGTAGCCCAGTATCGCTCTCAATCTATATACGCTTGGCAAGCTGGACAGGGCATAGGGCAGGTAACCAATTATAATATCGCTGTATCTACGAGCCTTACACCTGATCTTTTTGGGGGGCAAAAGTCATCAGAGAAGCAAGACCGCAACAAGAAGCCTAACCCAAATAATGGAGAACTGGAATATGTGCAGGCAAATCCAAACTTGTATGTAGACTTTACCATTCCTTGGTCCTTGAATCTGAGCTACAATTACATCTATCTTAAAGATGGATTCAAGGAGAAAAGAACTACACAAACACTAAATTTTGGAGGTGATATTCGCATTACCGAAAAATGGAAAATTGGTACCACTTCAGGTTTTGATTTTGTTGCCCAGAATTTGTCCTTTACCAGCATAGATATTTATCGCGACTTACATTGCTGGGAGATGCGCTTTAACTGGATCCCATTCGGGCCAAGACAATCCTTCCAATTTGATATCAATGTTAAATCAAGCTTGCTTCAGGATCTCAAATTAAGCAAACGAAACAACTGGTATGACAGGTAAAATTATTTATTTACGGTAGTTGAATAATTATATGGATACACATAACTTT
>DAINOB010000127.1:0-6797 GCA_036735585.1 Cytophagales bacterium
TGTATAATAGAGGAGTTGTTCCGGGTCAGTTTAGCTATAAATTCCCTGTATTCACTTTAGGTATTGGTGACACCACTGCCCTACCGGATATTCGAATTGATGAATTGAATTACAATAAAATAGTGTATGCTGGCAATGCCTTCGAACTTCAGGTAAGCATAAAGTCTGAATTCTTGAGAAATGCCATCAACTTGCCTTTAAAAGTTAGCCGTGGCGGGAAACTAATTGCTCAGAAGAATGTGGCTTTTACCTCTGGTAGTCAATATTTAAGAGTACCGTTTCTATTGGAAGGCGAAGCCACAGGGTTGGTAGAGTATACTATTGAAATAGAAAATACTTCAGAGGAAAAAATAGTAGAGAACAATCGATCAAGCGCATACATCGAATTTGTAAAGAGCAAAGAAGTGATCTTGATAGCCGCAGCTACACCACACCCAGACATCAATGCCATCAGGTCAGCTCTAGAGGACAAGGAGCAGCTAGAAATAGAAGTTGCTATTGCAGGTATACATCCCCTACCTAATAAGGCTTCATATGATTTAGTCATTTTGCACCAACTACCTAATATTTCAGGTCAAGCTAAAGACTGGATTGAAAAACTGGATCATGGAAAGCAAGCGGTATGGTATATTACAGGTACCTCCAGCCAATACAACGTTTTGTTTGAGAAAGACTTACCTGCGAAAGTTCGATTGAAAAGTTTGAATCCTGACCAAGCTAAGGCAGAGATAGAAACAAACTTTAAGTCCTTTGGAATAAATGACCAATTCAAAGAAAGGTTCAATAGCTATCCCCCATTGGCTGTGCCCTTCGGTGAATATGCTGTAAAATCTGACGGTCAAGTTTTATTGAAACAAAAAATAGGCAATTCCATCACCGACAGACCACTATTTACAGTGTCAGGTGAGTACCCAAGGAAAGCCATCTGGTATGGAGAAGGATTGTGGTCATGGAGGCTTCAAGAGGGACAGGAATTTGGCAATTCCAAAGGTTTTGATGGTTTTATTCAGCAGGTGGTTCAATACCTTTCAGCAAGAGAAGACAAAAGAAAGCTAAGAGTATACGCCAGAGAAAAGGAGTACTATGGAGGAGAACCTGTTCAGTTAATTTCAGAAGTTTATGATGACCTTCTCAATCCTAGCTTTGGACATGATATCAAACTGAATTTGAAGAATGTTTCAAAGCAAATCACTTCCACTTATTCATTTGAGCACAATGCCATTCAACAGGGTCTTGTGTTAGATAATCTTGCTTCCGGCATTTACGAATATGAAGCCAGCACCCTACTTGACAATAAAACGGTTAATGCAAAAGGGGGATTTATTATCAAAGAACAACAAATGGAATTTAGTACCAGTACTGCAAACCACCGTTTACTCATGGAGCTATCCAATAGACAGAACGGCAAATACTATCATGCAGATGAGTGGGAGGCTATGGACAGCCTTTTGTTAAATAGAAAATTTGCTACTCTACTTCACACCCTTGACACAGAAAAAAAGTGGGTTCATAATGGGTGGTTGTTGGCATTGATTTTAACTTTGGCCTGCCTTGAGTGGACCTTAAGAAAATACTGGGGCAGAACCTAAACTCATACCTATGTTAAGCTACATCACTTGGGACGTATCCCCCGAAATTTTTTCATCAGGCTTTATCACTTTAAGGTGGTACGGGTTATTATTTGCTTCTGGTTTTTTGGTAGGCCAGCAGATTATGACTTACATTTTCAAAGCAGATGGACGGCCGGTAAAAGATGTAGAAGCTTTGACCTTAAATGCAGTCATCTCTACCGTAATAGGAGCCAGATTGGGGCACTGCCTATTCTATGAACCCGAATATTATCTTAGCAATCCCATCGAAATACTTAAAGTGTGGGAGGGCGGATTGGCTAGTCACGGGGCTACGATCGGCATTTTGTTGGGATTGTATTTGTACTCTAGAAAACGCCCTGACCAGAGTTGGTTTTGGATCGTAGATCGGGTGGTGATAACTGTTGCACTTGGAGGAGCATTTATCAGAATGGGCAATTTATTTAACTCAGAAATTTATGGTATCCCAACAACCCTTCCTTGGGGGTTTATTTTTGTAAGAGATGGAGAAACCATTCCCAGACATCCTACCCAAATCTATGAAGCACTTTTCTGCCTTGTATTGCTTTTTATTACTTGGTTTTTATGGAAAAAGTATCGCAAAAGTCTACCAGAAGGCATTATTTTCTCAGTGTTTATCATTCTACTATTTACGTTTAGATTTTTTATAGAATTCGTAAAAACTGAACAGGTAGAATTTGAAAAAGGAATGGCCCTGAACATGGGTCAATGGCTTAGCATCCCCGCTGTAGCCTTTGGATTCGCAATCATATTTTATCTTTTACAGAAACAAAAGAAAGCTGTCAAAATTTGATCAGAGACCTTAAGGAGTGGCTACTACTGGTCTTCACTTTCAACAGAAGTAATACCAAGAAAACATTGCATACAGGCATTGTTCAGATAGTCTTGATCTTTCAAGGAAAGAAATACAGAATTAATTCTCTAATGCCACCCAAGGAATCTTTAGGCTTACTTAATTGATGTAGATGCTTCATAATCGTTATTTCTATGGAGTTGTTCTGTGTATTCAACTGGTCATCTTATCCATTCATACCAGACTACATGCACAAGTTTTGGCGGATAGTACGGAGAGTTTTGCCATCAACGACAGCTCCTACTATTTTATCAACACTGTAGATATACAGGGACTTAAACGAACCAGAAAAAAAATCATTTTAAGGGAAATAGATCTCTATGCAAACACCCTCTACAGGGGCGATAGTCTGAAGGAATTGCTGAAGTGGAATCGAAATAAAATATTCAACACCTTACTTTTTACCACTGTAAATAGTGAATTCTTGAGCAATGATGTTGAGGAGGGGTTTGATGTAAATTTTATCGTTCAAGAGCGATGGTATACTTTCCCCATACCTATTCTAGAGATTGCAGACCGGAATATCAACGAATGGTGGTCTGATCGGAACCGCGATTTAACTCGTGTGGACTATGGTTTAGGTTTTAATCAATTCAATTTTTCAGGAAGAAATGATTTCTTGAAAATATTGGTTCAAGGAGGATTTACACAAAAATTTGAAGGCTTTTATCGTCTTCCTTATATTGATCGAAAGCAAAAAAATGGCATCACACTGGGAGCCTCCTATTCCACAAATAAAAACGTAGCATTTGCCACTCAAGACAATAAACTTGAGTTTACTGGAAACTTAGATCAAGAACTTCGCGAACGATTTTATACCACACTTCAATTTGTTCACCGAAGCAAGTACTATTCTTTTCAAAGAGCCGAATTGCGCTACAATCGAAATCGAATTGCAGATACCATTGCACTCCTTAACCCTAATTACTTCCTGGGAGGCTCTACTTTCCAAGAGTACATTTCATTTTCTGTCCAATATTCTTACGACAAGCGTGATATGGCCCCTTATCCTTTGAAGGGAAAATTTTATCAAGTGACAGCCGATGCAGCAGGTTTGGGACTTAGTAAAAATGTCGAGATCTATTCTCTGATTGCAGATTATGCGCATTACTGGAAGCTGAATGAGCATTGGTACTTTGGAAGCAAATTGCGCGCAAAGGGTTCACTTCCTGGCCCACAAGCCTATTTTTTGCAAAGAGGATTGGGATATGGCAGTGATCTGGTAAGGGGTTTTGAACGAAACGTAATAGATGGTCAACAGGCGCTGCTCACCAGAAATAGTTTGAGAAGGCGTGTATACAGCACAGTATTTGACTGGGGCAAATTATCTCCTCTTGATCAATTTAAAGTGATGCCCGTAGCTCTGTATTTGAAAACATTTTTCGATGCAGGTTATGTGCAAGATGCTAGATTGCCTCCCGGAAATGCACTATTGGCAAACAAGCTTATTTACAGTGGAGGTCTAGGTTTGGACATAGTCACCTATTACGATGTGGTCTTCCGCATGGAGTATTCTCTAAATTCACTGGGAAATACTGGTTTGTTTTTACACTTTATGGCCGATATTTGAAGCCCAATAGTTTTTCAATTCAATAATTCAAATTCTTAAAAAATGAGAAAAAGCTTAAAACAAGGAATAGGTATCTGGATGCTTCTGGTGCTGATCTTTACTGTGCCCGCTAGAGCTGATGAAGGTATGTGGCTTCCGCTACTGCTGAACAAAAATCTAGATGAAATGCAAAGAAAAGGCCTAAAACTAAGCGCTGAAGACATTTACAGCGTGAACAATGCGAGCCTTAAAGATGCAATAGTAAAATTTGGATCTGGGTTTTGCACTGGTGAAGTCATCTCTAGCGAAGGCCTTGTACTCACCAATCACCATTGCGGATACAGTTACATTCAAATGCACAGCACACTAGAAAATGACATCTTGTCCAATGGCTTTTGGGCAAAAACGAAACAAGAGGAGATTCCAAACCCTGGCTTGAGTGTCAGCATTTTGCAACGCATGGAAGATGTGACCTCTCAGGTGCTAGAGGGAATTACAAATACAACTCCTGAAAGAGAAAGGGAGACAAAAATTAGCTCTGCTATCAAAAAGTTGGTAGATGAAAACAAAAAAGAAAAATACAACACCGTTAATGTGAAAGAATTCTTTGATGGCAATGCCTACTATATGTTCGTGTACAATACCTATTCAGATGTTCGCTTGGTAGGAACACCTCCCAACTCCATAGGCAAGTTTGGTGGAGATACAGATAACTGGATGTGGCCAAGACACACGGGTGATTTCTGTATGTTCAGAATATACACGGCCGCTGATGGTACGCCTGCTGAATTTTCAAAAGATAATATTCCTTTAAAGCCCAAGCATTTTTTACCCATCAGTGTTAAAGGTGTTAAAGAGAATGATTATGCCATGGTTATGGGTTTTCCAGGATCTACGGATAGATACCTTACTTCTTACGGAGTAAAATTCAATATCGAAACGTATAACCCTACCATTGTAAAGTTGAGAGATCACCGTCTGAATGTGTGGCGTGCTGACATGAAAGCAGATAAGAAAATCAGACTTCAGTATGCTTCTAAATTTGCAAGAGTTGCCAATTATTGGAAATATTTTCAAGGCCAAACAGAGCAATTGCAACGATTAAATGTAACGGCACTTAAACAAAAACAAGAAGCTACATTCACCACTTGGGCCAATGAAGATGCTACCAGAAAAGCACACTATGGAACTGCCCTCTCTACTTTGGAGAAAAACTATGCGGGTCGAAAAGATGTGTATTTGCCTTTAATTTATTACGGTGAGTGTATCAATGCAGTAGAACTTTTAGCACAGTCTGCCAGGCTTATTGGCTTAAGAGACGCCCTGAAAGAAGGCAAAGATGCCGCTACGATGGTGCAAGGATTAACCATGTCTTTGGATGATTTTTACAAAGATTACAGCCCATCAACAGATAAAAAATTACTGGCGGTGATGCTGCAACGTTATGAAGAAGACATGCCAGAAAGTGCAAAACCAGCTTATTTTAAGAATACATTAAAAAAATCAAAAGGAGACTATAGCAAAGCAGCAGATATGATCTTCAGCAAATCTTTATTTGCAGATCGTAGCAAAATGGAGGCATTCTTAAAGTCTCCGAATGCTAAAGCACTTGAATCAGATCCCGCACTTCAAATGGCCGCTGCATTTTCAGAATTGATTGGAAAAATCAGACCTGCTGCCTTGGAAATAGGTAGTGAAGCAAAAACTGCCAATAGAAAATATGTGGCTGGTACTATGGAGCTTTATAAAGATCGAAAATTCTATCCCAATGCAAACTCTACATTAAGAGTTACTTATGGCCAGATTCTTCCCTATGAAGCCAAAGATGCGGTGAATTTTCACTACCTCACCTCAGAAAAAGGTATTCTTGAAAAAGAGATTCCTGGAGACCTAGAATTTGATGTTCCGGCTAAGCTCAAAACATTGATTCAAAACAAGGACTTCGGCCCCTATGGAGAAAATGGCTCTCTTCCTGTTAACTTTTTAAGCAACAATGACATTACAGGTGGTAACAGTGGAAGTCCTGTAATCAATGCTGAGGGGCATTTGATCGGTACTGCGTTTGATGGAAACTGGGAAGCTATGAGTGGTGATATTTCATTTGAACCAGTGGTTCAGCGCACCATCAGTGTAGATATTCGATACACCTTATTCATCATTGATAAGTTTGCAGGTGCTACACATCTAATTGAAGAGATGAAGATTATTCGTTAAAAACTATTTAAACAGGATCAAAAACAGCCTTTCGGGGCTGTTTTTTTTTGAAAATAAAGTAAACTATTTAAATAAACATCCCTGCCACTGTAGCTGTAGCCATACATGCTAAGGTAGCTGCAAAGAGGGCTCTAAAGCCAAGTCTGCTCAAATCACTCTGTCGTTCTGGAGCCATAGAACCAATGCCACCCAATTGTATGGCTATAGAGGAAAAATTAGAAAAACCACACAAAGCAAAAGTGGAAAGAATCACTGCCCGATCGCTTAGCGCTCCGCTATTTTTCAAGTTTGATAAATCCAGATAGGCTACAAACTCATTGATCACTGTCTTTTGGCCTAGCAAACTCCCCACAGCTAAGGTCTCGTGCCAATTGATCCCAATGGCGAAAGCAAATACTCTAAAAATTTGTCCGAGCAAATATTGTAGGCTTAGCCCCTGAAACCGCTGTCCTGTTTGCTCTGCTATGATCGTGTTTAATCCTGTATACTCCCCTAGTACATCTTTTAATAGGAAATTCAGCATGGCAATCACTGCAATAAAAGCAAGTAACATGCCCCCTACATTTAGAGC
>DAINOB010000128.1:0-6787 GCA_036735585.1 Cytophagales bacterium
AAAGAAGCCGACTTCTTTGACTTTAGGTTTAACTTCATTTAAAACAATAAATGATTGTCCGTTTAGCTGTACCAAGTTGTAGTTAAGGCAAAAGTGACAAATATTTTCATCATCTTATCCATTGATAATCTGTTGTTTAACCTAAAGCAATACTCATTGAGGTAATTTTGCATGTACTCTTTATTTATTCTGTGGTGAGCTGACAGGAGATTCCTTTTTGCGTTTGAAATAGCTACATGAGCCCAAGGCAGTAGAGATGATGCTTCTTCTGGAAGTGTGACTGTGGAGCGCACCTCTTTCACTACTCTCTTAACTTTTTCATAGGACTTAAACCCATCAGTAAGCAATATTGCTTCTGGATGAACAGTTTTTGATACCTCTAGGCTTATTGTATCTCCCTTTAAGTCTTCTAACACTTTCATTTTAAACCGTTTACATCCTCTGTTTGGTTTATTTGGTTTGCCTTTGCCTGGATAGGTCTCTGCCATAACCAATACCTTTGCCTGACGTTGAGAGCCACGGCCTTTATATAGATACTTCCTACCGTCAAGACTTGCATTAGCAATCTCAAAAAACGCCTCGTCAGCCTCTATCTCACCCTCTAGTTTAAAACTATCCTCTTGTTTCCCCATCAAGATTCTGATCTTTTGCATCATGAACCATACAGGCTCATACCGCTTTCTGCCTAGTTGACGCTGCATTTCCTTTGCAGACATACTCTTCTTGGTACTACACATCAAGTAAATGGCAGTGATCCAATCTAAATAGCTCAGTTTGGAAGCATGTAGAATAGTCCCACTTCTTAAGGTTGTACGAGCGTCACAAGACTTGCATTTAAACATATCTACTGTTTTGAGATAGTAATGGGAAGTACCCATACAATGCCTACAGACAACTCCTGTCTGAAGCCTAACTTGTATAAAAAACTGCTTAGCTGATTCATTATCAGGGTATTGAGTGAAAAAATCTCTGTGTGTCATAATCTTTTTTTTACAAGATTATGATCACGGTGCGCAGCCTATATGCGCATTGGTATATATTTACGGACAATCATTTTAAATTAAATACTAATCAGCAACACTTAAACAATTAGAAAATCATGAAAATAACAATCATTTTAATTCTTCTTGCGCTTTCGATAGTAGGTTATACCCAAACCCCACAGACCTATGATTATCTGACTATGGTTCAACGTGATAACACAATAAAAATTACTCTAGGCTCAGATAAGTTTGAGACCATAGATATTAAAGATGAAAAATCAACAGATGCTCACGACTTTAGGCCTCTTATAAAAAGAATAGAGCAATATCAACTAGAAGGATGGGAAATAGTAGCAAATAATGTTTATCTGGCTGGATTTGCTACTAACTATCTACTTATGAGAAGGAAAAAATAAACGATGCAAGAGACCTTTGTCAACATCGCGAGAAAAGGAAACACACATTTAATTTAAAAATTAAATACAAACCCATGAGAATCAATTCAAAATTAGCGTTCATTTCTATTTGCCTCATTGCATTTATTAGCTATAATTCTAATGCTCAATTAGATAAGGGCAGTAAATTATTAGGACTTAATGGCTTAATTAACATACCTCGAACTGAAGGAGGCATAAAAGCTTCTGGCTTTACGCTAGATAGCAGGTTAGGTTTTTTTGCAGCTCATAATTTTGCGATAGGTCCAAGTTTTATTTACAGCACTACAAGGCAAAGTGGAGTTAGCAGTAATTCCAATTTTAAATCGAGAATTGTTGCTCCTGGTATATTTGTTCGTCCTTATTTGCTCCCACGAGAATTGCCAGTCAATTGGTTTCTTGACCTTGCATTTAATTATGGATCAATTCTTTCTGAAGCAAGAGGCAGTAAAATCTCAAACAATACATCTATTTTTGCAGCAGGAACTGGTCTTAGCATTTTTCTTAACAGGAACGTGAGCTTAGATATCTGGTATCAATATGTTAGACAGAGCATATTGAATAAAGATTCACGTATTTCTAAGTTTGAAAGACATGTCATCAACTTAAGCTTACAAGTATACTTGTTTAAGAAAGTTGCAAATCAGCAATAGATAAACTTCTTTGCTTTTGGCGGGTTATGGACAAAAAAGACTGAGAAAGTACCAACGAGAAAAATATTTTTTTTAGCAAGGTACCACGCTTCTTTGCAATTGTATTTCGTACTCATTGACCTGTAAACTTCAAAGAGGATACGTTCGCCTAATAGAGTATACTATACCGCCCACATTATTCATTGGTTTTCATCCGCATTCGAACGCCCAATTGATGCATCCAACCTACATCAGCCAACACACCATGTTCTGGAATTAAAATCATAGAAAGCATAGGTCGGCCTTCATAAAAAAGCAAAAGCCGACCTAAAAATGTTTTAGGATTAAATATTCTCAACTCAACGCCTAAAGGAACATAAATATTCATAGTGGCGCCTAAGGAATGTCGAACCTGATTTGTTTCAAACTGAGGCCGCTCTCCATTGGAAAAAATGCTATCTGCTGGTAATTGAAAGCCTGCTATTCTAATAAATGAGGTTTTACTCTGTGTGATACTGGTAGTAGGAGCAAGATTTAATCCTGCCATTGCACCAGCGCCCCCATAGAGCGTGAGTCGCTTCTCTCCCTTCCCGCGCGCAACCAGTGATGCATCCAACTGAATAAAGCTATATGAATATTCATACGTTCTAAACTCTCTTCTTACACTGTCAACTGGATATACATTCCCATTATTTTGTGAAACGAGCGTATCGAAAGTAAATGCTTGGAAATTAACCTGACTCCACTGAAATGCATTACTTGCTCCAGCCCACAGCCCAAAGCGAAATAACAATTGCTGTGGCTGGTTGGTAGGTGAATTCGGCCTGTAAGAACCATGAACACCTAATGAGTAGATTTGCCCGAAGCCCAAAGAGTTTGAATTGATGTTACTTTCCATTAACTCATTGGGAATGAGCGTCCTAAAAACCGATTCAAAGGATCGATCAATCAAAAAACGACCTGTTCCAAGAGAAATACCGATGTCATACCAGCCCTTTGGATTTTTGGTGATTTCAGAAGGTGCCTCTTGCGCATAAACTAGTTGGGAAGAACATACCAAATAGATATTTGTAAAAAGGAATAGTCGAAGTATCAAAACAGGCTTCATAGAAGAATTTTTATAATCTTAACATAAACGTAAAGCTAATTAATCTATTATTCGATGGTTATAATATTTTTGTTCACACGATTTGCCGATTATCACTATATCATGCTAGGACCTTTTTGTTAAATTTGTACATGGTTACGAAAGACGCGATTCTTAAAAAATTAAAGTCAATCAAAAAAGACTTGACAGATTTGGGCATAAATCATGTAGGATTGTTTGGTTCGTATGCCAAAGGAGACCAAAATCAAACAAGCGATATTGACATTCTGATAGATTTCAATCCTGAAAAAGAGAATTTTGAGAATTTTTATGCAGCCTGTGAATTGCTTGAATTGCTCTTTAAAAACCAAAAAATTGAAATTGTAACAATAGGCGGACTCAGCCCATATTTAGGACCAAAAATTAAGCAAGAAGTCCTGTATGCCTAATCGTGCTATAGACCTATTACATCATATTCTTGATGAATGTAGTTTTATAATTGGAGTAACTTCTTCAGGGATAAGTAGATCAGACTTTCTAGAAGATGAAACCTTAAAACGCGCAGTAGTTCGGAGTCTTGAGATTATTGGTGAAGCAACTAAAAATCTTCCAACTTGACTTTAAAGAAAAATGGAATTTTGTGAGCTGGAAGAAAATGGCTGGAATGCGCGATAGACTCATACATAATTACATGGGCGTAAATTATTTTCTAGTTTGGGACGTGGTTGATAAATCAAATACCGGATTTGAAAGTTAAAGTATCAACCATCTTGGCAGAAGAACAAGATTGAGTTTTCGATTAGGTGAATACTCGCAATTCTGCCAGCCTTAGTTTACCGCAAATTAGCCCATTCCGAGTCTCTTAATTACCCTCCTACTCCCAATTAGCTAAATCTCAATCAATTCCGTACCTTTGCACTTTCATACACCGGGGATCTGAGCATGTTCATTCTTTCCGGATAACCCCATCATCATGACATTTAACGAATTATCATTACAAGAGCCCATCTTGAGGGCACTGCTTGAGGAAGGCTATACCCAACCCACACCCATACAAGCACAAGCAATTCCAAGCATTCTACAAGGACATGATCTACTGGGTTGCGCACAAACAGGAACAGGCAAGACAGCAGCATTTACCCTACCCATGTTGCAAGTGCTCAGCCAGCAAGGCCGTTCACAACGCAATCCCAAAGCACTAATCCTCACTCCTACCCGCGAACTGGCCATACAAATATCGGAAAGCGTAAAAAGCTATGGACGATACCTACCTTTAAGGCAAACTGTAATTTTTGGTGGAGTGGGTCAGCAGCCGCAAGTGCAATTACTAAAACAAGGTGTAGACATCCTCATTGCTACCCCAGGCCGCTTACTGGATTTAATGAACCAAGGATATGTGCAGCTCCATGAACTCAGCTTTTTTGTACTAGATGAAGCCGACCGTATGTTGGACATGGGCTTTGTGCATGACGTGAAAAAAGTAATTGCCAAACTACCTTCCAAGCGCCAGTCACTGTTTTTCTCAGCCACAATGCCTCAGGAAATTGTAGCTCTGGCCAACACGATCCTTCATGATCCAATGAAAGTGACAGTGACACCGATATCCTCTACTGTGGAGATCATCGACCAAACCATTTGTTTTGTTGAGAAGGCTCAAAAGCCGTTGTTGCTTCTTCACCTCCTGCAAGACAGCAGCATTGATCGTATGTTGGTATTTACCCGCACTAAGCATGGCGCAGATAAAGTAGCTCGAGTGCTGGCCAAAAACGGCTTAGTGGCAGAAGCCATTCACGGAAATAAAGCGCAAAATGCCCGTCAGCGTGCGCTAAACAATTTCAAAGCAGGCAGTACCCGCGTTTTGGTAGCCACCGATATTGCAGCCAGAGGCATAGATGTAGATGATTTGGCTTGTGTAGTCAATTATGAGCTACCCAATGTGCCGGAAACCTACGTGCATCGCATTGGACGCACCGGAAGAGCAGGTGCCAGCGGTATGGCCATTAGCTTTTGTGATTCGGAGGAAAAACCCCTTCTGCGCGATATCGAAAAGCTTATCCGCAAAAGCATTCCTGTAAGAAAACATGACTTTAACCAAGCACAGGAACAGCAACCACAGCTGATTCTAACGCAAAACTCCACCCAACCACGTGGACAAGGTAGTTCAAACACCAGCAGCAGAAAAACCACTGGATTCAATAGAAGGAGGTATTAGCATTTTTTTAGCACCAAAGATGATATCTTAATATGACACTTTTTATGTCATAATTTTGGTGTCACATATTTTATGTCATACCTTTGTTGACATGAAGAGAAAAATCATTCCTGACAATCCTTTTGTATTAACGGGTTACTGGGGCAAAGACTACTTCTGCAACAGAGAAATTGAAACCGCAAAGTTGATAGATGCTATCTATTCACAGCGGCCAATTGCCATCTATGCCCCAAGAAAAATGGGGAAGTCAGGTCTGATACAACACTTGTTTCAGCAAACAGAAGTGAAGGAATACAGCACTTTATACATTGACTTGTTTGAAACAACCAGCGTGGAAGGTTTGCTTAAATCATTAAGTTTTGAGATACTCAAACGATTTGAGCAAAAACAGGATAGAATAATAAGGCAAATGCTGTCTTGGTTTTCTGGTTTAAGACCACAAATAAGTCTTAACCCCCAAACTGGAGAGCCTGAATTAGGCATAAATATAATAAGCGCTGAAGAGGGCTATCCCTCACTTAGGGCATTGGCTGAGTATCTTGAGAATCAAAATAAGCCGATTGTTCTTGCATTAGATGAGTTTCAACAAATAAGTACCTACGGAGGTCATGGACTTGAAGCAGAATTCAGAAAGATATTCCAGAGCATGAAAAACACACGTTTGATCATCAGTGGTAGTACTCAGCATTTGCTTGTGCCCATGTTTACAGATCCATCAAGGCCATTATATCAATCTGTAGATTATCTTCAATTGGACTACCTAAAGGAGGATGAATATGGTGTATTTATCCAAAGACATTTTACAAAGTCGGGGAAAAAGCTAAGTCCCGAAGTGCTCCAATATATTCTTCATTGGAGCAGTAGGCACACCTACTACACGCAGTTGCTATGCAACAGGCTTTATACTTCAAGAGCAACTGCTCTTGGGATGGATGACTTGATGGGTGTAATAAATTCGCTTTTTGAGGAAAGGCAAATGATTTTTCAGCAAATAAGAAACAGCCTAACAAAAGCACAGTATGATTTATTACAAGCGATAGCGGTAGCCGAAAAAGCCGAACATATTAGCAGTAGTGACTTTATCCAAAAATACCAATTAGGTGCTCATTCTACGGTTCTGAAGAGTTTGCAAGCACTAATCAGAGACGAGTATGTTTTGGAGGAGCTTGAAAATGGTAAAGTTTTCTACCGCGTATATGATGTTCTTCTTGGCCGCTGGCTGGAAAAACTATACCGACTCAACGCAAAAAGTTGAATCAAAAAGGCAACTGTTATCACTCCTTATTTCAGCCCTTACTCCTTCACCAACTTCTTCACGGATACGCCCTCATCGGTTATGACACGCAGCAGGTAGATGCCTGATGCCCAAGTAGCGGTGGAGAGGCTAAGTTCAGTGTTTGGTGAAAATCCACTTTGGAAAGCCTTGCCTTCAAGCGTTA